>JBGSVC010000527.1:0-4065 GCA_041753175.1 Planctomycetaceae bacterium | reverse complement strand
GATGACGGAGCGAGTGAGGCGTTGTTTGAGGTCGGTGATCGTCATGACAAAAATGCCTGTGGAAAATCACGATGAAGGAATGCGAAAAATGGTCTCGATGGGATTAGGGATTGATGAATGCCATGTAGTAGAAGATGAGGCCGGTCAGGGAGGTGCAGACGAGATCGACAACACTGATCCAGGCGAGGGGTTTATGAAAGCGGGACGCTGCGGAGGGATGAGGTGGGTTTGGGAATTTTGAGAGTGCATGCGTGATGGTGATGAGCCAGAGAATTGGTGTTGAGATGGCAAAGATCAGGTGGATACTGAGCATTTGACGAACGCGGGCGATCTGAGCGGGATCGAGTCGGGGGAGATCGGGATTTTTATTGACGATGGCGATCCAGCCGCCGTGGATTTGCATGTCGATTTCAAACAAGGCGACGGCTGTCAGCAGGACGATGGTGATGGCGATTTGATGATTGCGGTGTGCGGTGTAGTTTTTCTTGAATTTGACCAGCGTGAGGCTGTAGAGGAGCCAGGGGACAATGAGCACGAGTGCGCTGACGACGAAATCGAGCATGAATGAGGCGTCGTAGCCGAGAAATCCGTGAGAAAACATCAAGCGTCCCTTCCTGGCTGCCCGTTGCGTCAGGGAATCGATCCCTGTTGAATGGATGTCGTCGTCGTGAAGAAGAGAAAATAGCAAACGGTGGTGAGAACGACCAGAGAGAAGTTGGTGAGGGGAATTACTGACAGGGCGTGATGCGGATGGAAGACTCACGTGCATGCTGCGAACAGAGGAGAAATTGGATTGATGGTGTCGAGTTAGAAGTCGACGACTTTGGGAGCCTGATTTTCTCGCCAGTAGTCGACGACCCAGCTATCGATGATCATTTGAAGGGCATGATGAATGATGGGTGGGATGACGAGCAAGGCGATGGTGGTGTCGTTGGCAAAGAGGGGGAAGTTGGCGATGGCGATGGCGATGGGGAGTGTTTTTTGACTGCCCGCGATCATGACAGAAAGTTGATCGTCTGGCATGAGTTGGAAGAGACGAGCCAGAGAGAAGGAAAGCAACAAAGCGAGCGTATGGAGGAGGATGATGGTAGCGATTAACCAGAGGAGGCTGGAGGTCAGTCCGCCGGTGCGAAATTGAGAGATGATTGCGTCGCCATATTGCGCAGAGGTTTTCAGGATGATCAGGAGGATGCCTGATTGGGCGATGGTGCCGATGAGTTTTTTTTGGAGGAAGGCCCATTCTTTGAAGTCGTTATAGAGTTGGCTGAGTTGGCCGAGGGCGACAGGGAGGACAACGATCAGGAAGAGCCTGATAAAGGTCGAGCCGAGTTGAAAATCGGTGGCCTGTCCGGTGCCGAATTTGAGCCAGACGGGAATGAGAAAGCTGCCGAAGATATTGCTGAGCATGATGACGAGAAGTGTGACGGCGACGTTGCCGTGGCCTCGTCGTGTCCAGACGGCGGCGGTGGCGAGAGTGGTGGGGACGATGGTGGCAATGAGGAGACCGAGTTGAAATTCGGGGGGAGCCTGGTATCGGGAGAGGAATAAACCCAGAAAGGGGACGAGAGTGAGGTTGATGAGGAGGGCGAGTATTACGGGGAGCGGCGAGAACAAGGCGTTAAGCATTTGACTGGTGTCGAGAGAAACGGACATCAGAAACAGGATGACGGCGGTGAGGAGATTCGTGGGGAGATGAGAGAGGAGTTGATCGATGGGGGTGTCGGAAAGGAGAGGACCTGCTGTGAGGATCGCCAGAAGTGCCAACAGAAACCAATTTCGTTTCCACATCTGGCGTTTCGTTTCCATGAAATTGATTGAGAGGCTGGATGTCTGTGGGGATCAAGCGGAAAGAAGGGCTATTGTTCGGGTGTGGAGATGGGAGCGGGAGTTATGGAGGTGTCGGGGTCTGCCAAAGGCTGCGTGGGGGCTTCGAGTTGGCCGGCTTTTTGCTTCCAGAAGTTGACGAGGTAGCTGATTTGCATCAGTTGGGGAGAATTGGCGGTGGCGTTGCCGGCGAATTTGATGGCGTCATCGTAGTTGCCGGTGGCGGCGAGGGATTGCGCGTAGTTGATGAGAGCAGATTGAAACCAACGTCCCTGGGCGCCGTATTTATCGAGATAGCGTTTGAGGCTGTTGGCGGCGACCTCATATTCTTCGTTTTCATATTGGCATAAGCCGAGCCAATAACCGGCGTCTTGAGCCATGATGAATTGTAGATAGTTTTCGAGTTCGGATTTGCTATCGGGTTTTTTGAGGGAGATTTTCACGAACGAGGAGATACTCTCGTTATTATCTTGCTGGAGTTGTGCCAGACGGGCCTGGAAGTATTTGAGTTGTCTGGATTGCGAGTAGGTGTAGGAGAGGTCTTTGTGAACATCGCCCTGGGTATCGGTGTTTTGGGAGGTGGATTCACGGACGATGATGCTTTCGGTGAAGAAGGGCTTCATGCGAACATCGATATTGGCTTGCTGTTCGGGGGTGGGGTTATCGAAGCGATTGATCATGGATTCGGGGTAGGTCCAAATGCCGTTGAGATCTGGGAGTGGAGTGGAGGAAAGATTTTTCTTGAGCCGGGCCTGAATGCCTTCAGCGATTAATGTGGTTTGTCCGGGGACATCGAGGATGGGAGAGAAGAGTGTGCAGACTTGTTCGCCGCGGAGGAGTGATTCGAATTCGTACATGCGTTGAGACCATGCGGAGCTTGTGCCGAAGGCGAGGAACTGTCGATTCTCGGCTTGCGGGGTTTCGAGTGGGTGTTTGAGGCTGCGTGACTGGTATTGTTTCCAGAATTGCTGGGTGTTTGAGAAGTCTGCCCAGGTGGCTTGTTTCCAGTCGGATTGTGGGTCTGTGGAGTCGAGGCCGTGAGGGAGAGGAAGCCCGAGGAAGGGGTCGAAGAGGTAGATGTTGTTTTCGAGGGGGACAGCGATGAGGAGATAGGGATGATCATAGGCTTTGATGGTGAGGTCGGGGAACTGGCAGATGAGACCTTCGATTTTCATTTGCTGAAGGATGGCAAGGAAGACCCAGGCGCGGTCGGCGGGGCTTCCCCATCCCCAGAGGAGTGATTCGTAGGCGGTGTGGGGAGTGGTCTGCATGAGATTGGGATCCAGCGAGATGTTGGTGCAGACGTAATCGAAGAAGCCGTTGATACGTTTGAGGTCTGTTTCGGATTGAAGAGCGAGTTTGGAGCCGATGCGACGGAAGAGGTAGGCATCGCGCATGTGCCGGACGTCTTTGAGGTCGTATTGTGATTGATCGAGACGATTGATGGCGTCGGCCCAGAATTCGTCTTGCAGGAACTGGTCTTTGAGGGGGGCCTGATCGAGGGCGATTTTGGTTTTTGGGGCGCAGGTGAGGAGCCATTCGTTCAAAAGAACGATGGCATTTTTGGGGTCACCATCGATGCCCAGGCGATCGGGCTGGACGATGCCGACGATGCGATTAAAGCTTTCCACACATAACGAGGAACTCGCTTTGGATTTGGGGGTTACGGTGGTGGAATTGGTGGCGGGGCGTGGCGGTTTGGCCGGAGGGCAGCCGGTGGTGAGCAGGCAGATGATGGCGATGACGCCGATTCTGCTGAGGGTTGAGGTATGAGCAATGGATTGCTTGAAGTTGATTGGTGTGTGGGTCGTATGGGAGTGCATCATGGAAGAAAGATCTCAGATGGAAGTTCTCAACGGGCTAAGGCAAGACGAAATTTGAGTGATTGTATACTACGGTTTGCAGTGCAGTGCTCCAAGTATGGGGGTGGGAAAGTTGACGACAATTTGAGATGAGGGTCGATTTTGCGATCAGGAAAAGAAATTTTATCGTAAGTGGCATTTTTTAAAAATTCTGCGAATGATTTGCGGCATGAAAACGTAGCATTATGGGTTGAGAGTTTTTGAACGTGTGATTGCCATGAAAGTGGAATGATGAAATTGATGTTAATTCTAGCGGTGATGTGTTGGGCGACGCTGGTTTCAGGTGACGAGCCGGCGATGTTTGGGCGGGGGGGGGATGAGTTTTCGGGAGGGAAGGTGGGGCATGGGCGTGTGGTCGACGAGGCTGGGAAGGGGGTTC
>JBGSVC010000526.1:0-2243 GCA_041753175.1 Planctomycetaceae bacterium | reverse complement strand
CTCTCCAAACTTGCTCGATCCAGCGTTGAACTTGTACGGGATCAAACATCCCCGACATATCCAGGGCCATAATCATGTGCGCCAGCTTTCCCGAGGCTGATGTTAATACCGTCGAAAGCGCCCCGGGCGGCCGTTCTGCTTTCAACCCATCCAGCCACAATGTCATGCTTCGATAAGCCGCAGGACTATAAGCTGCAAAAAGACGCTCAGACACCTGGACGAAATACGCATCGCGTAGCCGACCGCGCGCAAGAGGCGTCTGTTGATAGGTTTGAACTGTCAACTCTTCCTGACCGGCAAGCTGCTCAAACGAAATCCCTTGAGGTAATGGAACAACTCCCAGTTCCCAAAACTGCCCCTGCGTCGGGTCAAGCTCTTTTCCGATCACAATCCACGGCACCCAGGATGGAATCGAATCAATCCCCAGACGCTCGGGATGATTGGCCCAGTCTTCTGACACCGCCTGAGGCGTCTTTGATAGATTTTCTAACCGAAAGACCGCGATCGCGTTGGCACCTGGTGGAAGAATTTCAAGACACGCTTTCACTTCTCCCGGACTTTGACCCCAGACATGCGCACTCAGACCACACGCCCATACACACAGCCCCCACATGAGATGATTGCACTTCAAGATGTCTTCCTTCGATGGAGTTTCAGTATCTCGTTAACAGCAGTTCTCGAGATAAGCACCCGACCAAGGCCTTGCGTCCGGCTTATCCCATCAACTCAAACTGATAACTTCCTATGCTGACCAAACCCGAAAGAGGATGCAAGTACGAATCGATTCCCTCACCTACGATAACCCGACTTTCCCCTCTCAACCCCCTCGTCAATCTTCTGGTCGAACTGCGTGATTGCATGGACATAGTCGTAAAATCGCCCAAACACCTCCACCAGCTTTCAGCCCGTAAAGCCGCCTTAGTGAGACGATATGGCATCCATATTCAAGCCTCTCTGTCTACTATAGTGACGAGAGAAGCTGGATTGTGCGCGAGTATTTCAACGAAGCATAAAAAATAACGGCGAAATGAGAACGTGGACAATGTGCTGACAATTCACGAGGCTTCGCGAAATTTCAGCGAAGGTTTGTCGATCGTCACAATGGTATTCGGCGGCACCGATTTATGCAGCGACACACTCGCCCCAATCACCGAAAAAGCACCAATATGCGTATCGCCACCCAGTATCGTGGCATTGGCATAGATAACCGTCCCTTCGCCAATCGTCGGATGACGTTTTTCTCCGCGAATCAGTTCCCCCTGATCATCTTTGGGAAAGCTCAGCGCCCCCAATGTCACCCCCTGATAGATTTTGACGTGATTCTCAATCTGACAGGTCTCACCAATCACGACCCCTGTTCCGTGGTCAATAAAGATGGAATGTCCGATGCGTGCCCCTGGGTGAATATCAATTCCAGTCTTCGAATGTGACCACTCTGCCATCATCCTGGGAATATACGGGACACCAGCTTTATAAAGTTCATGAGCCAACCGATGAATTGTAATCGCCTGTAACCCAGGATAGCAGAAAATGACTTCATCAGTGCCACGAGCCGCAGGATCACCATCAAACGCCGCCACCACATCATGTGCGAGCAGATTGCGGATCTCAGGAATCGTCCGCAAAAAATCGAGACTGATCTGAATCGCCTGTGACTTAAAATCGTGGTTGAGCACTTCTTGGCAGGGTGTCTTTTCTGCTTTCATCGCCTGATGTCGCAGCGCCCGTCCGATCTGTACCGTGATGCGATCATGCACACTGTCAACCAGATCGCCGACATGATACTCAATATTTCCAAAATGCAAATTCTGTCGACGACGATACCCCGGATACAAAATCTCCATCAAGTCTTCGGTAATCTCGATCACGTCTCCCATACTTGGCAACGGGCAAAATCCAAGATGGTTGATCGTCCCGATGTCTTTATAACTTTGCACAATCTGGTTGACGATCTCTGGCAATTGCTGCTGAACGAGTCGTTGATTTTCCGCATTAACATCAGGAGACATGCCAGGCTCAATTCTGAAGGCTGAAAGAGAAGTAGAAGCAACTTATTAACAGAGTTTCGGCGTCGGGATTTTAGACCGTTTCGCTAAGACAGGTCAACTGCGCGTTCTACCCGCAAATCCTGAATTGTACATCTCAATTCCCTCGAAATGCATGTCAAACTGGGTAGGCAGGGTCAGCCTTCGTGATTGGGAGAACGCCACCGGATTTTTCGGTTGGAGAATACCGATTCTATA
>JBGSVC010000525.1:0-4254 GCA_041753175.1 Planctomycetaceae bacterium | reverse complement strand
CGGCTACGCTACGCTTCGCCGGTTCTTTGAAGGGTGTCTTCAGTGTAGCATTTGATGACTTTGGTAACATACAAGACATGGCGCATGATCATGATGACGCCAGAACGCCAACTGGTGAATCCATTTTTCACGGGAGGAGAGGTCATTAGTGTCTCGTATCCGACGGAATCGATGACACACTCCGACAAACTGCAATCCATGCGTGGCAACAATATTCCCTTTGCAACCGCGACCGTGCATCACGAACTCATCCCCGGGCATCATTTGCAAGGTTATATGACGAGTCGTTATCGCCCCTATCGTCAGCGTTTTGGAACCCCATTTTGGGGAGAAGGGTGGGCGGTTTACTGGGAGATGGTTTTGTATGAGCGAGGCTATCCCAAAACTCCCGAAGAGCGCATAGGCTTTTTAGTCTGGCGCGCTCATCGCTGTGCACGAATTGTGTTTTCATTGAAATTCCAAATGGGGCAGATGTCACCGGCTCAGTGTGTCGACTATCTGGTAGAAAACGTCCAGTTTGATCGAGCCAACGCAACGGCGGAAGTAAGACGCTCCGTAGGCACGGCGTATTCACCCCTCTATCAGGCCGGATACCTCTTGGGCGCAATCCAATTCCGAGCACTTCGCCAGGAGTTTGTCGAAAGTGGAAAACTCAGTGAGCGGGAGTTTCACGATGCAATCATGAAAGAGAATCGCATCCCCATTGAACTGTTACGCGCAGTCCTGAGCGGAGCAGCGCTGGACCGTGATTTTCAATCGACATGGCGTTTTTACGACGACCACCCGACGCAAGCGAGCGCCCAGGAGACTCGACAACTTCCTTGATCAGGAAATTGTCGTGCCTTGTTGCACCATCAAATCTATCGGCTATCAGCCTTGAACCGAAAGCTGAACTCGCACAGGACCAAACCCTCAGGACCGCCCTCCCCAACCGGCGGATTCAGTTAATTTCCCAGCTTGATGGTGGTGTCTTTGGTGCGATGAACCCAGTCGACCAGAGCGGCTTTCAGGCGTTGCTGATGCTCGTCATATTGAGGGTCGTCGACCAGATCGTGCATTTCCCAAGGGTCTTTCGAGAGATCATAGAGCTCCATCGGTTTGACTTTGCCTTTGAGTTTGATGTTGTCGATTTCCGAAAGGATGCGAAAAGCCTCGGGGAATTCCAGTTTGCGGGCCACAATTTCGCGATAGACGCGATTTTGCCACCTCTCGAACTGGATCAGATCATCGTTGACGGAACGAAGTCGGTTCGTGTTTTCCCGGTAGATCAGTTGAAATGAACCGTCGTAGATGGCGCGTTCTTTCATGCCGGGGACGTTTTGCTGGACACCATGGTGGACTTCACCAATAACATAATCGTTGCCCGATTTTTCGGACTCTCCAGTCCACAAAGGCTTAAGAGAAACCCCATGTTCCAGCGAGGGTCGCGCGATCTTGAGGAGATCCAGAAAGGTGGGCATCAGGTCAACTTCATTGATAAGTGCATCCGTGACGCGACCGGCAAGAATTCCAGGTCCGGAGACGATCAGCGGGACACGCAATCCGAAATCATACGGACAGACTTTCCCACGCTGATAACAGGGACCATGGTCACCCATAAAGACAATCATCGTCTCGTCGCGCTCCCCGCTGGCATCAAGTGCATCAAGGAGGCTGCCGACCATTCTGTCGCAGATTTCGATGGAATCCAGATACTCAGCCCAGTCCTGCCGGCAAGCGGGCGTATCAGGCAGGAACGGGGGCAATTCAACGAGTTCAGGATCAACGGTCAATTTAACTTGATCGCCATTTCTCCAGGGGCGATGCGTTTCGGAAATGTTATACATCAAAAACCAAGGCTGCTTGGTTTGCTGAGCGTCGTTTAGGAATTGCCGAAAAACATCGGCGTTTGTCGCTTTGGAATAGAAGTCGAAGGGAAACTTTTCATTAGGCCCGATATGGACCTTACTGGTCACGCCGAGGTAAAAACCGGCAGACTTGAGCTTCTCAATCAATGTCGGATATTGGTCGGGGACACGGATGCGATTGTAGAGATCGTTGTTTTTTTCAGCAGCAGTGAGTTCTGAGGCAGGCTTGAAAAAGTTGACCGTGTTCTGCATGACACCATTGGTGTGGGGGTAGAGACCGGTGTAGAGCACGGCTTTCGAAGCAGAGCAAACAGGGTAGTTGACGAACGCTTCTCGGCAGAGAATTCCACTGCGTGCCAATTCGTCGATACGAGGCGTCTGCAATTGGGGTGTTCCCAAACACCCAAGTTGCCCGCCGAGATCTTCTGAGAGGATGAATAGGAGGTTGGGAATGTCGTCCTGAGACTCTTTGCCAACAGACGGAGAAATAACGCACAATAATGCCAGACAAGAAACACAACAAGAAGTAATTATATCTCGCACAAGACACCTTCCAGGCCTAATCTAAGGCTAATAGTAACAATTAATGGCATCATAAATGCCGGACCATTTGGAATTCCATAAAACAAACGCGTCAATCAACAATTCCTGATTTATGAAAAAGAAAAGTTGCCCGACGACATGATTCGAAATATTTCACACAAAAGGCCATATTGTGCTGGCCAATAGCGATAATGCTAGATACGATCTTTTTGTATGCAGGTGATTATATCTGGCTGCTCAGATTGATGCCTGGCTTAGCCACAATTTTGTAGGTGTTTGATCAGAGTTCCAGAAGCATTTTTATAACTCCAATTGAGGGATACCGTCATGACTAAGCAAAAGATTCTTTCTTCGCGATTGGCATTCACGCTCATTGAGCTACTGGTCGTGATCGCGATTATCGCGACGCTCGTTGCCATTTTATTGCCGGCTGTGCAACAGGCACGCGAAGCGGCTCGCCGCAGCAGTTGCAAAAACAATTTGAAGCAAATTGGGTTGGCGATCCACAATTATCATGACACTTTCAATTGCCTGCCATTGGGAGCAGTCGATCACCAATCGGAAGGGACCGGCACTAAGAACATGGCAAACAATCCGGTTAAAGAAGTGATGTCGAATTGGGGATGGGGCGCCCTGATCCTTCCTTATGTCGAACAGGGACCACTTTTTGATGTGCTACAGGTTGGACAACGTCCGCTGAATGTGACCCTGAATACCCCGAACACGGCACAGCGTCAGGCCGCCGAAACCCCGATCAGTATGTTTCGATGTCCCTCTGATGGCAATAGCCCGAATACCAACACATCAATTCGGGCACCTGGCTTTAGCGCCAATTGGGTTGATACCACCAAAGCAGGCGCCAGCAACACCTTTCCCATTGCCCTTTCCAATTACGTGGGGACCGGAGGTAGCGGACATATATCGCATTTTGATGGCCCCCCGGATAATACAGCGAATGCCAATAACTTTGCGAATACCTCGCAACGAAACAATGCCTGTTTCATGAACAGTCGGGTAAGAAAGTTTTCTGATATCACCGATGGACTCAGTAATTCCATCATTGTCGGTGAACGCGCTTGGGAAATCTACGGGATTGACACGACGGGTGTGAGTACGGTGTTTGATTGTGCGGCCTCGAACGTCATCGGCATGCCGGATATCGTGCTCAGCCACCCAGATATAGGACTTTCAACGGTATTGTTTGGAGGACGATTTGGCATCAACACGCCTTCCGCGATTGATTGTCGACGGGGGGTTTCCAGCCAGCATGCAGGGGGCGTTCAAGTCGTCCTGGCAGACGGTGCCGTCCGGTTTATTTCTGAGAACATCAATCAGAATCCCAATACGGCAGCAGGAAGTTCGCCAGATCCTGTCAACAGCACTTGGGAACAGTTGATTGGGATCAACGACGGGCAAGTCGTCGGTGAGTTTTAAGAATTTAACGCGGCTTCTCTTCGATTTGAGGAGAGATGCCGTTTTTTTCTAACCAGTGCACTTAACAGTCATTCGCTTTGATCAGGATTCTATCATGCGCTCTCTTGCTTTCATTGGCACTCTCAGTCTCTGCTTGTGTTTGGGTTGCCAATATGGCGATACTCCGAAGTTGGGACATGTCGAAGGTATCATCACGATGGATGGCCAACCACTGCCAGGGGCGGTCATCAAGTTTGCCCCACAGGAAGTCCCTAATGCCAAGACCTCCTTCGGCGAATCGGATAGTCAGGGCCACTACTTGCTCATTTTTGGATTGAACAACAAAGGGGCGATGATTGGCAACCACAAAGTCGCGATTAGCACTTATCAGGAATCCTATACCGGACGGGATGGTGTTCGGATCGCAGGTCATAAGGAAACGGTTCCCAAC
>JBGSVC010000524.1:0-4416 GCA_041753175.1 Planctomycetaceae bacterium | reverse complement strand
CCTCAGTGTTCCACATAACGCTCGTGCCCATCACACGATTATCGGGAGTGTTGGGCGACCAGAGTTCTCCGTATTTTTCCCATGACTCGCCAAATTCCGAAGACGCTTCACGGCCATATCGAAACTCGGCTCCAGCCCAATATCCAATCCACCCATCCCCTGTCGCGTCGATAAAGGTCGGGGCAGAGAATCGCCTGATGATGCCGGTTCCGGTTTCGCGCGCATCGATAGAGAGGATCTTTGAACCATCTGTTTGCACCGACCAGGCGCGGTGATTGGCGAACTGGACGATGCCGGTGGCGTTGAGAGCGTGGTGGCGTTTGTTGTCGTCTGCTAACGCTTCGTCAGAACCATTCTGCCAATGTTTTGTATCGATCTGCTTCAGAATGTTTGCAGCTTGGCCATGAATGCCCAATGTATGAACGCGAATTTCACTGCTGGCATTTCCACCGAAGATAGGTCGATCCTGGATGAGAGCCACTTTCAAGCCGTGTGATTGAGCGGCCATCGCCGCACCGCAGCCGGCGATCCCTCCTCCGACAACAATGAGATCAAACTTAAGATTTTCGCTGGGTTCATGACGACGACCTGACATGGCTGCTTTCCAGAGCCAGAGTTGGTCGACCTGAGCGGGAGGAGTGACCGTTGAATCTTTGGTGAAAAAGATGCAGTCGCATCGGCCGTCAAAGCCTGTCAGATCGTGCAGTTCGATCGAGACCTGGCGACGGTCGATCTGGATTGTTCCGCCGGATTCCCAAGTCCATCCTGGATCAGTGGACGCACCAAAGACGTGGGTGAGTGGTTTGCCATCGACAATCAGTTCAAAGCGACCTGGTGCTTGCCAATCTCCAACGCACCAGTTCTTCGTGCGAACCCAAACGTGGTATGTGCCGGTTTCGGAAAACTCAACGGTCGTCTGTGCGTTGTCGACGGGTTGACCCAGACCGTGTGCTAAAAGATAGATGCCGCCCATCTGGTCCATGAATTGTGGATCACGTTTCCACCCGCCTGAGTGTTGGAAGAACTCGGTTTCGACGAGCAGTTGGGACGACATTGAAGCCGGGTCTGATTCGAAGGCTGGCAGGCGTGTGTGAAGTCCGGCGAGGTAGCAAGCAGAAATGGCAGTAGAAGAAAGAAAATCTCTTCGATTCATTGTTTTGCTTTCAGGGGGGCAGATTCAGGAGGGCAGATCGCATTCATCAACTTAATTGTATATGTCTAGTTGGTCGTCTGGTAATCGATTACGACGAAATTAACGAATTATTGCTAATTTCAAACGATGCGCGGAAATGAGCGAATCCCTAGCTGGTCATCAGCGATTCTCGACCCCCCCGTGGATTTTCTCAAAGGACTGATTAATTTCCAGGGTGAAATCATCTACAACGCCCGGTGTCAGGCATATTCGGATCGTTAAAAGGAGACACGATATCGCTTATCAACAGGCTGCTATGGGGAAAATAAGGGATTTTGTCGATCAATCAGTTCCCAACAGCCGAAACATTGTTATACTGACGTTTGAATGATATTTTGATGAGATGTCTTTCTTAATTGATGAAAAAATGACGCAGTTGAAAGACTGCAAGTCGTGATACATAGCGCGGGATGGAGCAGCCAGGTAGCTCGCGAGGCTCATAACCTCGAGGTCGTCGGTTCGAATCCGGCTCCCGCCACTTCTCTGTTTGCCAGTTTTTTAGAGAATACTCAGCGAAACTGACCGCAGCAGTTTATTCGAACAAGCCGGTGTCTTGCAGCAACGCAAAACACCGGCTTTTTTCGTATTTTCCTGCAATCTCGAGGCTCTCGACCACTCTCCAGAGACGCGATTCCCGGTCGCAACTCTCGCCAAAACAGCCCCTCTCTGGGGGCCAACCAGAGACAAATACTCTCAGAGTCTCTGGGTTATGAAATGTCTGCCAGACAGGACTTTCTTTTCTGATCATTGATCTGCCTCACTCGAAGCAACAAGGTTGCGAACTTTGTCTCGGGTAATGAGACAAGCACAGACACAAGTCCTTTTAAGCGTCATGTCCAGCTACTTGTCGCCTGAATTTGCGGATTTTCATGTCATGATCAGAGGGGTACGGCTAAATAACAGTAGACGACCGTTTTGATTGGGCTGAGTCGAGGACGCAAAAACATGGAAGAACAATATCAACAAGCGATTCGCTACTGGACGCTCGCGCAGCCGGTAGTCTCAGCCTACGTGGCGGCAGTCGTTCGAGACTTCCGGGACCGTGATGATGTGCTGCAGGCGATATCCGTTGCGGTACTACAGGCTTTCTCATCCTATGACCCCGCTCGCCCCTTTACCGCTTGGGCAATGGGCATCGCGCGAAACCAAATTGGAACTTACCTGCGTGAACGTAAACGCAACCGCTTAATTTTCGATGCGGAAACGGTTGACCTGTTGGCAGTGGCATTTGAAGAGATCGACTCGGCGCAAACTCGAAAGCTGGACTTTCTTCAGGATTGCTTAGCAAAGCTTGAGGGTCGGGCTCGTCAGTTGTGCGAACTGCGGTACCAAAATGACCTGAAACCAGCAGCGATCGGCTCTCTTCTTGGTATGGCTCCGAATGCGGTCGCCAAGTCGTTGCAGCGCATCCGCGATCAACTGAGGCAGTGTATCGAGCGACATGTGGTTCTTGAGGGAGGTCAATCGTGATCCCTGGTCCTCTTGAATTTATTGATGGCTATCTGGATGATGCATTAACGGCAGATCAGCAAGCGGAATTGAGTGCTTGGATCAAAGCCAATCCAGAAAATGCCCGCATCTTTGCCGAGGCAATGCTGCTTCACGATCGCTTGCGAAATACCCTGGGCACGGCTGAAACGCCAGACGCCATCCATCCATCATTAACTGTCGAATCGCCCCGAGGTTGGCTTGGGGGCTCATGGTTAATGAGTTCTCTCGCAAGAACAACAGCTGCTGCTGCGGTGCTTATCTTGGGGCTTGCTACGTTGTGGTTCAGCATTGGTACGCAAACCGCATCAGCCGCGATTCGTGAGTTAGATCGTATCATCGTCAACAGCATGAAGTCGAAAGATCGGACCTTCGATATCGTAGTTGAAGACATTACCACCGATCGTCGAGGGAAGCGTTCTGCCAGACCTGAATCACAGCGACCACCTAAGCCACCGCTGGATGGGGCCACATTATACGTTCGTTCGGGTAACCAATTTGTGCTCATACGCAAAACTCAGGATGGCTTACCATTTGTTACCGGATGCAACGGCAATCAGAGCTGGGCAATCAACACTCGAGGTCCTGTTAGAGTTAGTGCCGACGTTCATCGCTTTGATCATGATCTTCCTGGGCACGAGACTTCGATTCCGCTCACGAATCTTCATGAAGGTCTCCAGCAGCTCAAGCGTGCCTATGACCTGACTTTCTCAGCACTCGGCCCTGAAGAGTACCAGACCGGAGATGGTCATGAAGCTCGCCAATTGATTGCCGTAAAAAAACCAGAAGAGCGCGGGCCTCAGCGAGTAGAAATCGTCTACGACGCGAGCACTGGCGTCATTCTGCGAATGCGTTTCGTTCAGATGCCCTATGGCCCCGACCGTTTGGATCTTCGTTTATCGCTGGTCAGTGAAGAGGAACTGTCGTCTGACTTCTTCGAACATACAAGTCATCACACGCCGGATCGAAGGATAGAAGTGGAGAACTAATGATGAAGCGGCTGATTCCCATAGCAGTAATTCTGAACGCGCTGATTAGTTCAAGCGATGCACGGGCACAGTCGTCACCTTCGGCCAGCATCCGCAAGCCTCAAATGAGTGATACGATCCGAGCCAATGTCTACGCGGACAATTCATTCATGCTGTACATCAATGGCGAATTGGTCGCCGTGGACTCGATCGCTTTCGTTCCACATAACGTGATTTCGGTCGACATCTTGCCAAGCTATCCGATGACGATTGCCGTCATAGCCAAAGACAACTTCGATCCAAAAACGGGTATGGAGTACGCCAATACGAATATCGGAGATGGAGGCTTTATCTTGAAGTTTAGCGATGGCACGCTTACGAGCGGCGATTGGAAAGCCAAGAAGATCTCATGGGGACCAATAGATCGCGATACGAAGACTCCACGCATCGAAAGCGTAGAAGTACCGAACAACTGGTATGCAGTGGACTTTGATGACAGTGAGTGGGGCAAAGCCAAAGAATACGCCGAAGAGCAAGTAGGTCCGAAGCAACCTTACTTTGACAGCGACTTTAAAGGTGCCAAGTTCATTTGGACTGACGACATCGCACTCGACAATGTGGTTCTATTTCGGCATGTCGTGAAGTCTCCGCCAGATGGGAAGCAGCGAGTTGATTTTCGAAATCTCAACAATGTCATTCCTGAGAATCCACCTCGGGGGCAAGGTCGGCAAGAAGGGCAACGCAGAAATAACGGAGCAAAACGATGAT
>JBGSVC010000523.1:0-2551 GCA_041753175.1 Planctomycetaceae bacterium | reverse complement strand
TGCAACCCGGCGATTTGATTCGCAGGGTTCAAGGTCAGAAAATCGAGTCAAACCATCAATTTATGGATGAGCTGAGCCGTTATAATCCCGGCGACGAAATTGAAGTCAAAATTCTCCGCGGTCAGGAGAGTATCACGACACGCATCATGCTCAGCTACTCAAAATCGGGAATGCTCTAATTTCCTTGATCGCCACCAGCGCCCTTGACGCGGTGGATGAGTCTTCTGGTTGCCAGTTGGATCAGGCTGCCGTGGTGGTCGTCGCCTGACAACATCCTGGACAGACTGGTTGAGAGTCGCGATTCTGGCTCCGATTCGTTACGCTGGCGAATCACTTTATAGAACTCCCTGTGTACGTCGGATCAATCAAACAAGCTCGTCGAGGCTGCGCAGGAGTGGTGACACCACGAACAATGTTGTTGAGGTTTGCAGTTTCACGATGACCAGTCAGACAGCCGTTTGGCACCCATTTACGCCGATGCAATCGTTTTTGGAAGATGATGTTCCAGTCATCTGTGCAGGCGAAGGCTTTGAGCTGATTGACACCGAGGGGAAACGCTATGTCGATGGCATTTCGTCGTTGTGGTGCAACGTCTTTGGTCATCGAGTTCCTGCAATCGATCAGGCAATCAAAGCCCAGATCGATCGGATCTCGCATACCACCTTACTCGGACTGCAAAGCCATATCAGTCGAGAACTGGCGGAGCGGTTGGTCGAAGTCACCCCGCAGGGACTCAATCATGTTTTTTATTCCGATGCCGGTGCGACCGCCGTTGAGGCGGCTTTGAAAATCGCGGTCCAATACCACGCACAGAAAACATCGCCGGCGCAGTCGCGGCATCTGTTTGTGCGCCTGGGCGATTCGTATCATGGAGATACACTGGGGGCGGTCAGCCTGGGTCGCATCGAAGCGTTTCATCATGTCTATGCGCCGTTACTATTTCAAACCCTGACGATTCCCTCGCCGGGAGCCAGTCGGCTGCCTCCCGGTATGACACAGGCAGAGTATGCACGATATTGTCTGGATCAATTGACCAACACCCTCGCCGAGCACGCCGATCAGATCGCTGCCGTCATTATTGAGCCGCTTGTGCAAGGGGCTGCCGGGATTCTGGTTCACCCTCCCGGCTATCTCCGCGCGGTGCGTGAACTGACGGCACGTCATGGGATTTTGATGATTGCCGACGAAGTCGCCGTCGGGTTTGGAAAGACCGGGACGCTCTTTGCCTGTGAGCAGGAGCATGTCTGTCCTGATTTGCTATGTCTGGCCAAGGGGATTACGGGGGGTTATCTGCCGTTGGCGGCAACGCTGGCGACGAGCGAAATCTATGACGCCTTTTTGGGGCCACCCGCGGAGATGAAAACATTCTTCCACGGCCATACCTACACTGGCAACCCTCTGGCCTGTGCGGCGGCACTGGCGACACTGGATCTGTTTGCGCAAGCGGGCACCCTGGAGAATGTCCACGCGAATGCAACGATGCTGGCCGAGGGATTGCAGCAGTTACATGATCATCCTCATGTCCGTCAAGTGCGACAAAAAGGGATTATGACGGGGATTGAACTGGTTCGTGATCGCGCGCAGGATCTGCCGTTTGCAGCCCAGCTACGGATCGGACATCGCGTGATTCGCGTAGCGCGTGAAAAAGGCCTGATCATTCGGCCGCTCGGTGATACGATCGTATTAATGCCAGCCATAGCGATGGACCAGAAGACCTTAGAGCGCGTGCTGAGCATCACGCTGGAGTCAATCGATGAAGCGCTCGCCGAGTGTTGAACACGACGCCTTGGAGAGATGATTACGGGAATTTTTCAACAAGGCGTATCATTGATGCAAATCGAAACATGACGTCTTCTAGTGGCGTTGGATTTCACAGTGGCCCTAATGCCAATGACTAGAATCGGATTTCGTTTCTGCGTGTCATGTCAATTACGAATGAGGTGGCATCTTACTGGACATCCACCTGCACTTTTAGAATCGTACCGGTGAATCTGCTCTCGTGTGACTGGTAGGCAGAGCTCACATTTGTGCCTTCGTCCACGCCCACGTCTGCGTTATCGTCGGCGGAAAAGATATTTGGATTCGTCTGCTCAATACGACCTGATCCTGCTTTGATACCATTGATGAAAAGAGTTGCTGTCCCCCCTTTGCCAACACCCCCGCCATCGTAATCGAACTCCAGTTTTAGGGTCGCTTTCCCAGGAGCGAGTTGTTGCGTTGAGATGACGGTAGTTTCTTGAAGACCGACGAAGTTGTAAGTAAAGGCGGGCTTGCTGTTGATGGTGTAGAGGCTCCAGCCGCCGAAGCGACCACCCTGGGCCAGGATGACGCCGTTGACTGCAGTGGACGGAATTTCCAAATCGGCAGTAATCGTCATCGAGTGGTTTTTCACGTTGATGAATGCATTCTCTGCCATGCCTGTCATGCCCTCGTAAACGGTCAGCGAAGTGCGACCAGCCATCAAGTCCGGCCGGCCCGCACGGGCGGGATCCAGACGTTCAAGACTGCGGTCGTCGATTGGCAATACTCTGTATTTCTCAGCTTCTTTCAT
>JBGSVC010000522.1:0-4164 GCA_041753175.1 Planctomycetaceae bacterium | reverse complement strand
TTGAGTCATCTCCTGGCGGAACGGGAACTAATTCTGCGAGCTCATCAAAAGCGTTATCCTGATTGAGGTTATTGAAAGATGTAACGACAGGCGAAATATTTTGAGTTGAAGAATCTTTGGATGTCGTTTGAAGGAGTGGCTGAAAATGCACGGGGTGTCGGATGTCGAGTGAAATCGATTCGATGTCTGCCTGCTGTAAAGTCATGAACGGCGTCCACTCGCTGGAGGCGACTGGGTCAAGTGCAGAGTCGATCCCCATGAACATCTCTTGAGGAATAAAGAAATCAATCGTTAATTTTGCCCCTTGGATGAGCGTCTGCGGATTTGTCAAATCGATAAGAATGAATTGAGACTCCACGATGTCGGGCTGTTGTGTATTGATTGACCGCCAGCGAACCTGGTTGTTTTGGGCCTGTTGATCAGCAGATTCCGTTAAAAATCGGACGTTGAGAATTTGGGCTTTAGCTGATACCTGACAGACAAACTGCTCGATACGACCGTTACTTGAAGTGAATTGAAATTGTTGTCGCGCCAAATAGCCTTTGGGCAAAATGTTGCCCCAGACCTGCGATTGACATTTCAGTATCACTTCGGGTTTTGTTAGTTCGATTTGCAGTCTGGAGTCGTTGGAGGTTTTCAGAAATGTCAGACGCTGGCCGAGCGTGGTTGATTCGATAGGCTGACTCAAATAGTAGCCCTCGCTATTCGCATTGAGAAACTCAAGCTGGTCCCCCAGCAATATTGTTGTCTGATGATTTTGCCAGATCAGATCTTTAGGAATCAGTTCCGGCTGGAGCCAGGCATTCCAAATGTCTCGAGTCATCCGCCCACGGAGACGCAGAACAAGCTCCGACCCAGATGTTAGTGTCGGTAACGTGACACGCAACACATTCTGTCCTTCAAGAGGCTCAACAGTAAACCCGAGGCTTTCGCCAGTAATCAAGGTAACCGATTCTATATCGAGGTTCCCCTCGACAATGAATTCGAGGGCATTGGTCGTCCCAAATAGTGACTTGAGTTCAACGACATCACTCATCACCGCTTCATCATAAGACAGACTCCAGTTGACGGTACGTTTCTGAATAATTGTTTGAGAAAGGACTTTGAGATCCAGACGCTTCAAGGAAATACGCGTGTCGGTTCGGTTCCCCAGCAAGACTTTCCAGATAGTTGACTGATTTGCGGAACGGCTTGCCTGAGCCATGGCCAGCCCTCCATTAACCTCAAGTTCATACTGATTGGGAATGGAGAGATAAAGTTCTGTCAGTTCTGCTTGAGGCAACTGAATATAGAATTCGATGGCGTTGCTTTTCTTTTCCGAACCAGCGCTCCACTGACCGGTTGTCTTCGAGGAACCGAAAGGTGTTTGGAGATAAGTCAGATTTCGAGACGAGGTGCCCCAGATCGATGTGAGGTCACGAGTTTGTAAACCGTCCAGAGAAATATTGAGTGGCGAGATTTCCCACAGGGATGTTTCGTCAATGCGGTTGAAAAGCTCCCAGGTGAATTCCCCCTCAAGGCCGGGAGAACCAAGGTCGTCTTCGACAAGCGATGCTCGATACACAGCCTTTGTGAGTCTGACATGATCAGGCTGATTGTCAGTGGTAAGCTGATCAATGAGTTGAGAAAGTTCCTGTCCTGAGACAGGCACCCAGTCTCCTTGTGGCCATTGAGCCGTCAGAGTGTCTGGCACGTAGAGGCGTTGAATTGATGGCTTTTGAGGCGTCGACTGTGCAAACAGGGGCGAAAAGCCGATCCAGAAAACGACCAGACAAAACGTCCTTAAAATAAATCGGCGAACAGGAGTTATGCAAACAATCATGAAGTTCGACGTTTATCCAGTCATACGGGAAAAGTATTCAGATTTAGTGACAGCACGATCAATAACGGATTCACGGAAGGCGTTCGGAAGATGCTGAATCATTTTTGTGGGGAATGGATGGAATTTTTATCTGGGTTTCCCCGTTCATCGCCTCCCAATCAATACTGCGACCGTGGTAAGTAATGGAAGATCCACCAATGGTCGCAGTGGCGGTGATGGGTCGTGAGTTCTGAACACGCCTGATCGAAGGGGGTACAAGCCTTCTATCAAGCCAAAGCGCCATGACGCCGCACAGTCCTCCAACCAGGATGGGCTGAACCAGAATCCCACCCATCGAATTTTGAAAGGAAGCTGCCGTACATGTCAGCACGACAATCAGACTGGCCAGGATTGGAGAGCGAGACCAGATTTGGAGTGAGGCAAAAATGAGTGCAAGAATCAGTCCTGTGCCACAGCCGATTAATAACAACATCGACTGACTAATCAGGCGACAAGACATCTGTGTTGCAAAAGAGGCACTGAATTCATAGCCGTGAAACGCGTTCGAAGTCAGCGGTCCAGATGCCTCCAAGGGGAATGTGATTTGAGAGTTATTTTTCCGAACCCAGCCGAAGCCATTAAACGTCCATGCAAATAATGGAGTCAGACTCGACGTCCAGGAAAATAAATGCTGTTGTGTAGGAGTCTCAAGTCTCCAAACAGCACGCGTGACTTCGCTATTTGTTTGAAAATCAGGTCGAACCAAGGTAATGCGTGGCGTTCCCCACAGAACTTTTTCCGGCATTTGTTGATAAATCATTGATACCACTGAAGTGCTCGTCGATCCGGACTGATTGATATTTGCTCCCACAGTGGAGGCTGCTGCAGTAAGTTGAGGACGCAAAACACGGTACGTAACCTCTCCTTGAGTTTGATTAATCGGCTGAATCGATACCGCCTGCTGATCGAAGTTAAGATGTGTGAGCTGACAGGTTTCAGGTAATTTGAATGTAAATTCTTCATCAGGATCTGAGATCAGTATTTCAGCACGAGTTACTAGGGCGTTGGATGATTGGACCTGAGTGAGAAAGTAGGATGATCTGATATCCAAAGGTTGGCGAGGATCGAGCGTTTGTTTGGAGATAGAAAGTGGTAGATCAAGCAGGGGGCCATTAAGTCGGTATTTAGTTTCAAGTGTCGATGCCAACTGGTCAATCTGTCGCTCAGAGTCAACAGGAATCAACCGCTGTTGCTGATTTGAAACAAGGGTGAGCAGATTGGAAGTGACAGCCACATCCTGACCCATCGGACGACACATCTTTAGCATTACTGTCGGGACAGCCTGGTCCGCCTTCTGGCCAACGGGAGATTCCACGGGTTGACGTGATTCAATCTGAATCGTCACGTTTCCGCTGACTTCATCATCACAGTAAATCCGAGTCCACTTGACATTATCCTGAATGTGCGTCGATTCGATCAAAGCACTGATTTCGCCATCATCGGAATAGATCAGATAGGTCATTTGGCAGCCATCAGGAGACTCAATGTCAAATTGTCTCACACCATCAAGCTCAATCAGATAGTTAAGTTTTTGGACGACATCCATATGATCGCCACGAAGCTGAACGCGCGTGTCAATCGCAGTCGATTGGTAATATTCTTTAATCGTACGGGCTAGAGTCAGAGAATGTCTGAGTGGGCTGATCGAGTAAAGGCGGCTGACAGGTGTCAGGTTAGAAACGTGAGGATAGGTTTCATACCATAGAGATCTAGGGACGTTGACGATCAATTCTCCCGAGTCATCGACAATCTGTGTTTGGATACGTTTGCTATCTGTGATTGAAAGTGAATTTGCAGTCAACTCTGTTTGCAGCGGCTGTGGCCAGGCAATGGGAATCTCGATGTCATCGGCTGTCAGCGAGCGTTTGAAGACAAATTCCAGATGGGTTTGATCACTGATACCACGAGGGAGTACAAGCTCGCGTTCCAGTTGATCAATCGATATTTTACTGGCGCGGAGGTTGAGATTTGCAGGTTCGAGCAGCTTCCAATTTTTGTCGAGTTCAGCCGGCCAGTGCCATTTCATCGTTCGTAAAACGCCATCAATAACACGAAGATCTATCGACACCTTGAGGGTTGCTTCGTTGACGCCGATAGAAAACGCATGGTTGATACTGGTCGTGTACAGTGGGACTCGAGGAATAATCGAAACGAAAAGTTCAGGCTTTTGCCCACGCACCTGATAAACGGTTCCAGCAGCCGTTTGTCGTAAACTGGTGTTGCTAGTGGAGCGATTCTGGGGCGAAGCTAAAGAGTTCTGCACCTGAAAAATCCACTCCGGATGGTCTTGGAGATTGAATTCG
>JBGSVC010000521.1:0-14213 GCA_041753175.1 Planctomycetaceae bacterium | reverse complement strand
GAGCAGATGATGCCATTCCTGCCGATCGTGCGGGCTGCTGACTTTAGCGAAGCCTTAGGAATGGCGCTGGATTCCGAGCACAACTATCGACATACGAGTGTCATTCACACTCAGAATGTAAGCCGGATGACACAAATGGGGCGTGCGATGGATACGACGCTGTTTATCAAAAATGGTCCGTCGATGGCGGGGATCGGAATTGGGGGCGAAGGGTATGTGTCGTTTAGTATTGCCACTCCTACGGGGGAAGGCGTGACAACACCATCGACGTTTACGCGTCAACGGCGTTGTACGTTGTCGGGTGAATTGAGGATTGTCTGATGTGAGGTGATGAGAGTTGTTGTCCGTATTAAAAACCATGAAGACACGATTATGCAAACTGCGTTGATCATTGGAAAAGCACACGCGACGGTGAAGCATCCGGGGCTGGAAGGCTGGACGATGCTCGTTGCGCAGCCTTTGACGTTAGCTGGACAGCCGGATGCAGAACCTCAATTAACGCTGGATCGGTTGGGGTGTCGGGTCGGAGATCGGGTGATGATCACGACAGATGGGTCTTTGGTACACGAACTGTCGGGACGCAATGATGTTCCAGCCCGTTACATCACGCTGGGGATTGAGGATCAGAAGAAAGAGAAGAACTAAGAGACGATGACAGACTCAAGCGCGGTTGTTGATCGAATTCTCAGAGAGGTGATGGGACACCTGGGGGAGAGCGTGCGCGGTGCGAGTTCTGGCCTGATGCTGGAAGGTAACGTCATTACCGGGGAGATGGTGACAACGTGGCCGAGGGAGACAGAAGTCATCATCGCGAAGACGGCAATCATTACTCCTTTAGCCAACGACGTAATTCGTGATCGCAGGCTGACGGTGGTGCGGCAGGTGATTCCAAAAGAAGGTGTTGATCGCCGGAACGCCAATGTAATAAGTGGAGTCGTTTCGCCAGTCATGTCGCGACTGGCTGATGAAATACCGATCGAATCGCATGAGGATGACCCCCGGGTGCTGGCTGACCATGTCAACGGGCGTATTTCTCCGGATTGTCAGAAAGTCATTGTGTTTTCAACACAACCGGGATTTGTGGCCTGCTTGATCAATCGAAATCAAGCCTGCAGGGCGGTTGTGATGTCGGATGTCAGTGAGTTGAAAAAACTTTCAGAGGGGTTTGATCCGAACGTGTTCTGTGTTGATCCATCCGGTCTGACGCTATTCCAAACGCGAAGGCTGATCAAGGGGGTGTGGCGATGAGAGTTGGACATGTGATCGGAAAAGTGACAGTCAATCAGGTGCATCCGCTCTTGGCGGGAGCGAGTTGGAAACTCGTTGTGCCACTGTCGTGGGAAGGGCTGATCGATCGGGAACAAGGGCGTGGGGAAGCGATTGTGGTGTATGACGAATTGGCGTCGAATCTGGACTCTTTGATTGCGATCGGAGAAGGGACAGAAGCGGCGGCTCCTTTTCAACCGGACTTAAAACCTGTGGATGCCTATAACGCGGCGCTGTTAGACGAAATCCGTGTCGTCGCGCCGGAATCAACGTAATTTCAACGATCAATTTTGGATAATCAGAATCAGAGGAACGTCGCATGTCGAGCTGGAATTCAGGAATTCATAATCGTCAGATCAAAGAACAGATCTGTGAGATTGGCAAACGCATGTATTTCAAAGGCTTTGTGGCGGCAAACGATGGGAACATTTCGTATCGGGTGGGTGAGAATGAAGTGTTGTGTTCGCCAACGATGATCAGCAAGGGTTTCATGACGCCAGATTACATTTGTGCCGTCGATCTGGATGGAAAGCAGATTGCAGGCAAGAAAAAGAAAACCAGCGAAATCCTGTTGCATTTGGAAATCATGAAGCATCGACCAGATGCGGTCGCGGTGGTGCATTGTCATGCTCCGCACGCGACAGCTTTCGCGCTGGCAGGGGAACCGATTCCGCAGTGTGTGTTGCCGGAGGTGGAAGTGTTGCTGGGGGAGACGCCGATTGCGCCCTATGAGACGCCAGGAAGCTCCGCGTTTGCCAAGAGCATCATTCCGTTTTTGAAGCCGGGGACGAATACGATTCTGCTGAAAAATCATGGGACCGTCAGCTTTGGGGCGACGCTGGAAGAAGCGTATTGGAAAACGGAAATCATCGATGCCTACTGTCGGATTCTGCTGATGGCGCGTCAGTTAGGAAACATCGATTATCTCAAAGAGAACAAACTGCATGAATTGTTGCAGCTCAAAAAGAGCATGGGGCTGGATGATCCCAGGTTTCATGATCAGAGCTGCGACCTGTGTGGGAATAGCGCGTTTCGGGAGGGGTATACCGAGCCGATGAAAGCACCACAGTCGTTCACGCAGACCCCGAAGTTTGAAGGGTATCTGAAAACCACTCAAACGACACAGTCACCACCTGCCCATCAGATCGATGATCTAGTCAGCCGAATTACCGATCAGGTGATGGCGGCGCTAGGCGGCTGACGTTGACCGGCGATTGAAAAACGACAGCCAGAAGCATTGCAATCAAGGTCAACGCAGAAATGGTCCCGCCGACCAAAACACTCAGAGGTCGGTAATCGAAGCGGACCTCATGTTTTCCTGACGGAACATCAACAGCGCGAAACAGTCCTTCGATTTTAGTGATCGGGACGCGGTTACCATCGATGGTCGCGACCCAGCCGGGGTAGTCGAGGTCGGTGAGTAAAAGTCTGTTGTCTCGGCTGGTGAAGGTCTGGATGGCGATGGAATTGGGATTGTAGGATGCAAGAGTGATCGTCGTGGCGGCTTTGTCGTTGTCGGCCAGGGGGTCGAGCCAACTGAGTCGGGGGCGGACGTTGTGGAGTTCAGTCAAGTAAAGAGGTTCCTCATATCGGGCCCAGGCGGGCGAGAGGAAGGGATCGAAAAACGTCTCGGTTGGACCAACGGCTGATGAGGGGAAGTTGAGGGGTTCGAAACTGAGCACATGCGTGATGCTGGATTTTTGAAGCCAGTCAAGTTGAGCGGGGGTCGTGCAAAGTCTGCCATCGACGATCCGCTGGTCGTCGGAGAGGGAGGGCATCGTGAGGTCAGGATCAAAGTATTCCTGGGGGCCGATCCCCAGATAGACTGGAGTCGACGCGATGCCAAGACTGTTGATGAGGTTCGGTCCCGGCGTGAGCAGACGTGGTGGGAATGTTTCTTGATTGAGAAACTGTGTGATGCCATGAGACTGAACGGATAAGCTGGATTGCCTGTTGGCTGCCGGTGGGTTGGAGGTGACGACGGCATATCCGTAGCCGTTGCCATCGAAGAAGCCGACATTGTCACCTGCCATCCAGGGGAGATTTCGTCCAATGAGATAAAGGTCAAAAACAGTCAAACCCACCAGGCAACAATAGATGGCGGTGCGGGTGGGGACGGTAAAAGGTTTGATCCAGAGTCTGACGGCCCAACCGCAGATGATCGCGACGGCCAGAGAAGTGATGATGGTGTAACGACCCGGTCCCGTGAAATAGGAAAATCCGGGGAGAAGTCGCGTGACCGGGGAGAGCCAGCCGGTCGCATAAATCATGGCCAGGCAGGCTGCGGTCATCCAGAAGGAGAGATGTGGACGACGCTGTTTTGAAACAGGTGGCGTGTCACCCCTGAACTTGAACAGGAAAGCGAGAGTCAGTAACAACGGGGCCAGGCCAAAATACATAAACGCTTCGACACGGTTCGTCGCTGAGGGATAATTCAGAGGCATCGGCTTGGCGAGCAGGGCGTCGGTATCGACGTAAGGATCATACAGAATAAAAGGGAGGAAGGTCTGCGAAATAAACCACGGGGGCATCACGCCGTAGGTGAATTGGTAGGCTCCATCGACCGATGAGCGTTGAGAATTCATTTTGAGTTCCGCGGTGGGAACAAGCTGGATGGCGGCCAGAAGAAGCCCCACAGTAACAGAGGTGGCGACACGGAAAACATGCACCGAGCGCAAAGTCCAGTTGGCTTGGTGGTCTGCGAAAAAAGCCCAGGCGAGGCAGGTGATGATTGCAATAAACGCGAGATTAAAGTGACCCAGGAAAAGATGGAGACAGAGAAGAACAGAGAGTCCCCAAAAACTACGTTGCTCTTTGAGTTGGATAATGCGCGTGACACAGAAGAGTTCCCAGGGGAGATAGGAGCCTGTTGTGATGGCCCATTCCAGACACAAGCGAGCCGGGAACCAGCCGAAGACAAACACAGTCGCTGCAAGAATGGCTCCGGGGAGCCCGATCCCAAATTGCAAACACAAGAGTCCTGTTCCCACAAAGGCAAACACATAATGGGCCACGTGGATCAGGTTGTAGGCGGTGTTGGGGTCCAGACAGGAGTAGGCGAGGAGGTTGGGAGGATAGAAGACGCCTGTTTGAGATTCAGCAAGGAGGGGGTAGCCGAAGCCTGTCAGGTTGTTCCAGAGTGGAATCGAACCAGACTTGAGGGCATCGGCGTAGAATGTTTTCTGAGGGAAGAAGTAGGGATAGGTATCGCCGCCGACGATGCCACCGCCGACAATAAGTTTCCACCAGAACAATACCGTGAGCGCCGTTCCAAAGACAAGGAGAATGAACACACGTGACCACGTGATGGAAGAATCATCTGGCGGATCATCGGTGAGAGTTGGTGTGGTCATGGCGCGGTAGAGTCGTGTTGCAATAGGGGGTTTGGGCAACTCGTCCGGGAGAGTGAGGCAGAGAGTTGGTTTTTCTTGACTTCACAGTGGAGAGATCGACGGGATTTCATTTAAGATGTTACCATGAATTCCAAGAGCCTGTCACGTGTCAGATGTTTGCGTGTGACACACGGGCAGTGTGCCGATCAGACGCGCTCCTGAGAATCAGGTCGTCAGTGGCCTTCATTCCTTGATGAAAGATCAAACGATATGCATCAAACGCTTCACGAGAAATTGTGTGAACTGGCGGATAATCTGTGGTGGAGCTGGCAGCCTGATATTTCGGAGATTTTTCACATCATAGATCCAGAGATGTGGAGTCAGGTCAATCACAATCCGATTTTGCTGTTGCGAGAGTATACACCTGAAAAGCTGGAGAAGAAGGCCCGTGAGGGTGTCTTGCCGGCGCGGATCAATCTGGCGTATCGGCAGTTCAAAGAGTACATGAAAGCCCAACAGACCTGGGGCGTGCATGAAGCGGGGATTTTGGGATATCGCCCGGTCGCGTATTTTTCAGCGGAATTTGGATTGCATGAATCACTGCGCGTCTATTCGGGCGGTCTGGGTGTGCTCGCCGGCGACCATTTGAAAAGTGCGTCCGATCTGGGTGTGCCTTTGGTGGGTGTCGGGCTGTTTTATCATGAAGGTTATTTTTCGCAGACTCTCTCTGAAGAAGGGTGGCAAGAGGAGACATATAACAAAGTCGACATCGCGAACATGCCGATGAAGGTGGTACAGGATAAAAACGAAAAATCTGTGATCATCTCCGTTGAGACAGGGACGGGGCCGTTGCATGCCCGGATTTTGCAGGTCAATGTCGGGCGAAACAAGTTGTTGCTCTTGGATTGTGATATCCCGGAAAACACGGCTGAAAATCGCAAACTCACAGCCCGCCTGTATGGGGGAGACCAGAAAACGCGGATTCGTCAGGAGATCATGCTGGGGATTGGCGGCTTACGCGCGTTGACCGCGATGGGCATTGAGCCGCGGGTGATTCATATGAATGAAGGTCACTCGGCGTTTGCGCCGTTGGAAGTGATACGCATTCGCATGAAGCGTGATGGCATGAGTTTTCACGATGCCATCAAAGAGACGCGGGCAAGCTGCTGTTTTACAACCCATACCCCGGTGGCTGCCGGCCATGACCGGTTTGACCCAATGCTCACGATGGAGCAGTTGGGGCCGATGGCCGAGATGTTGGGATTGAATCATGAAGGATTTATGGCGCTGGGTCGTGTGGAGCCACAAAATCCCAATGAGCCGTTTTGCATGACCATTCTGGCATTCAAGACGAGCAAACGGGCAAACGCCGTTTCCAATCTGCACGGGGTGGTTTCGCGAAAGATGTGGACGTGTTTGTGGCCTTATCGAAGTGAAGAAGAAGTGCCGATCGGACATATCACTAACGGAGTGCATGTGTCGTCGTGGTTGGCTCCGAATTTACGAACACTGTATGACCGGGTGCTTCCCGACAAATGGTATTTGAAAACGGGCCAGCCCGAAGTCTGGGAAGGGATTGAAACGGTTTCAGCCGGGGAGATGTGGGAAGTTCACCAGACGCTCAAGATTCGGATGGTTAACTTCGCGCGCTCGTGGCTGGTCAAGCATGCAATTCGTCGTCATGCCGCCGATGCCCATATTGATTCTCTGCATCAGGCACTTGATCCACAAGCCCTGACGATAGGTTTTGCCCGTCGTTTTGCGCCCTATAAGCGAGCCGACTTGATCATGCATGATCTGGATCGACTGGCACGCTTGTTTGAAGATACGTCACGGCCATTGCAGTTGATCTTCAGTGGCAAAGCGCACCCGGCTGATGATCAAGGCAAGAAGATTCTGCAGCGAGTTGTCAAGATCGCACAGCAGGGGCCGTTTAAGGGGAAGATCGTTTTCCTGGAAGATTATGACATCAGTATTGCGCGGCAGTTAGTGCAGGGAGTGGATGTGTGGTTGAATAATCCGCGTCGTCCGTTGGAGGCCTCGGGGACTTCCGGTCAGAAGGTCGTGCTCAATGGTGGATTGAATCTGTCGGTGCTCGATGGCTGGTGGGCAGAGGCCTATGACGGCATGAACGGATTCGCCATCGGCAACGGTGAAACGCATGTCGATCAGGCGATTCAGGATGAGCGTGACGCCATCAGTCTGATAGAGACGCTCGAGAATGAAGTCATCCCGCTTTACTACCAGCGTGATCGTGATGATCTGCCCCGCGAATGGATCTTGCGAATGAAGCGTGCCGTGCGGACACTGGGCTGGCGATTCAACGCCGACCGGATGGTGATGGACTACACCAAGCTGGGATATGTTCCGGCGGCGGGTGGGATCTCTTCCGAAATGGTGATTATTCCGTAATTTATTTTGTTGACGAGAATTGTCAGGGGAAGCCAGCGTATGCGTTCGAGAGGATTGTCGTTGGCCGATTCTGGCTGGAGTTTTTTGAAGCGCCGGCGAGTGATGCTGTTATCGTTCACGATAATATACCTAATGATTGTGCTGGCAGTTTTTGCATTTCAGCGGCAGTTGCAGTATTTCCCATCGCATGAGGATGTTGCGCACAAAGGGCATGGATCGTTTGAACCTTTGGAATCGTCAGACGGGGCGTTTCTTGGGTACATCCGCGAAGGTGAAAATGCGAAGAAGGTGCTGTTGTTTTTTCATGGCAATGGAGGTGAGGCGCTTCATCGCAACTGGGTTGGCCAACTTGATCCGGATGGTTGGTTGCATCTGGTTCTGGCTGAGTATCCAGGATATGGAGGAAAGCCAGGCAAGCCGAGCGAAGTGGCAATCTTTCAGTCGGCGTTGGAGATATACGACGAAGTCGCGCGGCGCTATGGTTTGCCGATCAGTGTCATGGGGGAAAGTTTGGGAACGGGAGTGGCTTCTTATGTCGCCTCGCAACGACCAGTAAAGACACTATTGTTGGCGGCGCCGTTTACTTCCGCTTGCGATGTCGCAGCGAAAGTTTACTGGTTTATCCCAGTACGATTTTTAATGAGTGACCGATTTGATTCGATCAAGCATCTGGCGAAGGTCACGGTTCCCTTGCGGATTGTGCATGGCAGCGAAGACCAGTTGATTCCGATTTCGCATGCCAGGGAACTTTTAGCGGCTTACCCTGGCGGTGACAAACAACTGTTTGAAATTCCCAATTATGGCCACAACGATCTCTACGAGGCGATTTTGCTCTCACCTATAGCCGCAGATTTTCGGGAGACGATCGCCGGGGAACGTGTTGAATAGTTTCATTGTCGTCAGTGCGCAGGTTGTCTTCGCGTTTTTGTTTAAGAACGTTAGGAATACGGATTTCTTTTCTGTGGTGTATGAGTAGTGAAGGCGATCTTTTGTTCGGTGCGGTTCGAAGGCTCACCGTCACCCCACTTTTTTGCGAGGAGATTACGGCCTACGCTGTTGTGAGAAAAGCCAGTTGATAACGTCTTTGTTGCTCGTGACTTGCTGGTGGCAGGAGTGGCCGGCGTTGGGGACAAGATTGAAGCGGATGTCGAGGCCGTCGGCTTTGAGGTCGCCGGCGAGTTTTTCAACGCGCTCCTAAGTGTGTCGTATTGCGATTGTCAATCCAATCGTAGGGATTATCCCGGGCGAACGGGGCAATCTTTGAATTCGGCAGAATTGCCGTTTGTCTGGTGCAATCGCGGCGGTTAAAATGCTGATGAGTAACGGTAACCCTCACTGGAGACTCACGCGATGGCTGATGGCATGATCATGTCCCACCGACCCGATGTGACTGGTGACTTAACAGGTTCGAGTTTGAAGACGATATTTGATGACACTCCAATCCCCCCCCTTCGTGAACAGTCTGGATCGGCCGCTGGCGGCTGAGTTGGATGTGTATGCGCTGGGGATCCTGGATTTCGAGGCGTGGCGTCATTTGCAGGAATTGCTGCTCTTCCAGCTTTCGGGGAAGTCGTCGCCGACGGGTGCGCTGTTGCTCTTTGAGTTGCCGCCCATGATTACAATCGGGCGGGAAGGGTCGAGCGGTCAATTGCAGGCCAGTCACGAGGATTTAACGCGGATGCAAATTCCGGTACGTTGGATCAATCGGGGAGGTGACAGTTGTGTGCATCAACCCGGACAATTAGTGATTTGCCCTCTTTTTCCCTACAAAAAGTTGCAGATCGGTCCTTACGAGACTCTCAGCCGCATTGAGCATGCAGTCGCCTCGGCTTGTCGGGGTGTCAAAGTACCGGTGGAGTCTCGGGGCGTGGGGAGAGGGTTGTGGACCTCTTCCGGCCAGGTGATGTGGACAGGGTTATCAACGCGATGGGGATATACCTTTCAGGGTTGCTTTCTGAACGTCGATAATGATTTACGTCTTTCAAGGCTGGTCAATACCGCTCAGGGACGCAACAATAGTAGTACGCTGGCGTCGTGCCGATTGCGTCCACTGTCGATGGGATCGGTGCGAGAGGCTGTGATCAGTCATCTTGCTGAACAGTTTGGATTTGCAAGCGTCAATTTTTTCTCGACTCACCCTTTGCTCAAACGCACGAAACAGAAGACTCATGCATTCGCTCGACATCATTAATCTTGACTCGAAATCCGGAGGTTGTTGCAGTGGCGGTGGTTGTGCCACAAATCAGGAAACTTCGGCTGCCGGGAGCGGACAATGTTGCGGCGGGGGTGGAGGAGACAGTCTGGTCGAGGTGACGCCCTTCAAACGCCGCCTGCCGTCGTGGTTGAAGCGTCCGCTGCCCAGTGGTCAGATGCAATTTACCAGTCAGGTGATTGAAGACCTGAAACTGGAGACGGTTTGTGAAAGTGCCAAATGTCCCAACCGGACGGAATGTTGGTCTCACAAGACAGCCACGTTTATGATTCTAGGAAATGTCTGCACAAGGCCATGTGGATTTTGTTCGGTTCCGAAAGGGAAAACCGAAACGATTCAGGCCGATGAACCGGAGCGTGTTGCAGAAGCGACCGCTCGTTTGGGACTCAAGCATGTCGTGATCACCTGTGTAACACGTGATGATTTGCCAGATGGAGGAGCAGAGCATTTTTATCAGACGATTCTGGCCGTGCGTGAAAAAACTGGTGCAGCCGTCGAAGTGTTGACGTCGGATTTCCGCGGGAATCGTCGGGCGATTTCACGAGTCGTAGAAGCCAGACCGGATGTCTTCAATCACAATGTCGAAACGGTGCCTCGGTTGTATACGCGTGTGCGTCGAAACTCTGATTATCAGCGGTCGTTGAACGTGCTCAAACAGGTCAAAGAAGAGAATCCAGATATCCCCACAAAAAGTGGATTGATGGTCGGTCTGGGTGAGACATTCGATGAAGTGCTCGATGTCTGTGCGGACCTGCGGGGAATCGATTGCAATATGCTGACCATCGGGCAATATCTGCAACCTTCGCCTGAGCATCTCCCCGTCGATCGATTCGTTCCACCTGAGGAATTCGACATGTATGCCGATCAGGCTCGCAAGTTGGGCTTCTCGCTGGTGGCAAGTGGCCCGTTTGTACGCAGTAGTTATCACGCCGGTGAGATGGCAGCGGTATTAGGTCGATGATTGAGTTAGGACGGTGATGTTGTCAACGCCTGTATGAAAGCCTGTCGTTGTTTGTAGTCAGGATGGCATGATGTCGGATGCTCACACGCTTCATGTCGAGCCGATGGATGATTGGGTGCCCGTGTATGTTCCCGTGGTGGATCTTCCCGATGAAATTGCGCTGAATGTCTCGTTATGGTATGTCGAGGTGGGTCAGTCAGTCATTGAGGGGGAACGAATTGTGGAATTGAAGTTTCCCGGAATGTTGGTGGAAGTTTATGCCCCCGTTGAGGGTCGACTCGTGCGAATCAATCGACAAGCCGACCATGTGATCAAGAGCGGTGATGTGCTGGGTTGGATTGAACGGCAGTAGGTTGTGATATGTTTCGATGGTAGCCTTTGTATTTCGTGATAAAATAAGATATTTGTCAGAAAATATGGAATCTTGAATTGCGAATGGTTTCAAAATGAAGAGTCTGTCAGTAGGATGAAATCAATCAAAATCGATTCGTTGATTGACGCTTTATGCCGCTTTGATAAGGACCATCTTCATGCCTCGCCACTTTTCTCCACTGAACTGTGGGATGATTTTCATCCTCAGCGCTTTTCTGTTTTCACCTGTGCAGAATTCTGCTGTTGCTGCTGATTGGAAGCCGGCCCCCTCGCCATTGATGACCCAGTGGGGGGCAGAAGTGACCGTGGAGAATGCGTGGACGGAATATCCCCGTCCTCAGTTGGTCAGAGAGCGCTGGCAGAATCTAAACGGGTTGTGGAAATATGGAATCACCCCCAAACAGGCCAGCCAGGCAGAGTATCAGGGCGAGATCCTTGTTCCGTATTGTGTCGAGTCGTCGTTGTCGGGGGTCGGGAAAACCTTCACTCCCAATGACCGACTCTGGTATGAGCGGACCTTCACGACACCCGCCGATTGGAATTCTGATCGGGTGTTATTGCATTTTGGGGCCGTCGACTACGACTGTGTGATCTGGGTCAACGAAGCGCTGGTGGGTTCACACGTAGGTGGACATGATGCATTTACAGTTGATGTGACCGACTATCTGAAAGCAGGCGAGAACACACTTAAGCTGGCTGTCACTGACCCAACAGATACTGATCTGCAGCCACGAGGCAAGCAGCAACTTGAGCCCCGCGGGATCTGGTATACGCCGGTGTCGGGGATTTGGCAAACGGTCTGGCTGGAGCCAGTTCCTAAAGAGTTGTCGATCACGGAAGTCCGCATGACACCGGATATTGATCGAGGCGTACTCAAGATTGTGCCGATGGTCAGCCGAATGGTGGGTGATAACAAATTCGCGGTTCAAGTGACCGCGTCGCTTGCAGGCAAAGAGGTTGGAAAAACGATCATCCGCGTTAACCGTGCCGGGGAGCTGGCGATTCCGGATGCGAAGTTATGGTCGCCTGATTCTCCGACCCTGTATGACCTGAAAGCAGAATTGGTGACGGTCAACGATCCGATGCAAATTGCAAAAAATCGGCGTCATCCAGCCTATGGCGAAACGGAGCGCATCGCCTACTCGAAGGCAACTCCCACAGGAGACGTTCTCGATACCGTGACCAGTTATTTTGCAATGCGAAAAATTTCTCTGCTGAATTCCCATATGAATGAGCAGCCAGTGCTGGCGTTGAATAATCAGTTTCTGTTTCAGCATGGTCCACTCGATCAGGGTTGGTGGCCGGAAAGTTTGTTGACTCCTCCTAGTGATGAAGCAATGAAGTGGGAAATTGAATGGCTCAAAAAGTCAGGCTTCAACATGTTGCGCAAGCACATCAAAGTGGAGCCGGATCGCTACTATTATCATTGTGATCAGCTTGGATTACTCGTGTGGCAGGATATGCCGTCCGGTTTCAATATGAATTTGCGTAATGACCGTCAAGATGAAGGCGAACCGTTTCGTCCGGCTGTCAGCCAGGAACAGCATGAACTGGAGCTGCGACGCATGATCGATCGACTCTACAATCACCCCTGTATCGTGACGTGGGTCGTTCACAATGAAGGCTGGGGACAATATTCTTCGGCGGCTTTGGCAGGTTTTGTCAAAGCACTTGATCCATCGCGTTTAGTGAACGCGGATTCGGGCTGGCTCGACATGAATACGGGCGACTATTATGACATCCACACCTATCAGGAGGCGCCACTGCAACCCAGACAATCAGCAGACCGCGCGATCGTGATTGGCGAATATGGTGGTGTGGGTTGGCCAGTGACAGACCATCTCTGGGACAGCACCAAGCGTAACTGGGGATATCAGACTTATCAGAATCAGGAAGACTACAAGAAGTTCACGCTCAAAAAAATCGAAGACCTGATTCCCATGATCAAGCAAGGGCTCTCAGCAGGGGTCTACACACAAACGACCGATGTCGAAGGCGAAGTGAATGGGTTTATGACCTACGATCGCAAGTTCATCAAGATCTCGCCCGAGGCTTTGAAAGAGGTCAACGACAGGTTGTATGAGGCGAAATAACTTCGTTGAAGTGCAGACATTTATGAAACGCTCCTGTCAATTCGAAAGAATGGCGGGAGCGTTTTCTTTGTGGGGCGAAGTCGCGAAATGTCAGTTGGTGGAGAAGTCGTTTTCGTCTTTGTGTTGACCATTGGAGACAATAGTGAGAATTTCCGACTGATCGGCCATGATGCGTCGTTCGCCATAGTCAATGAGGACTTTGCGTGAGAGAATTTCCTGCGCGAGCACTCGACCTTGGCCGGTTTTGGTGAGGACGGTGCTGCCGATGGCAGGAAGGTCGCGTTGGTATTCCTCGTAGGTGTCGTATTCGTAGCGCAGGCAGCATTTCAGACGCCCGCAACGCCCGGAAATCTTATTGGGGTCGAGGTTGGCTTTTTGGAGTTTTGCCATCTTCATCGAGACCGGGGGCATCTCTTTGAGGTGTGTGTTGCAGCAGACGGGCTTCCCGCAGTCGCCATAATCAGCCTGAAGCTTGGCTTCGTCACGAACACCGATTTGTCGCATTTCGATGCGTGTTTGAAACTGTTTGGCGAGAGCCTTGACGAGATCCCGAAAGTCGATGCGTTTTTCTGAAAGGAAGAAAAAGATGAGGCGTTCGCCACCGAAGACGCGTTCGATATCGACAAGCTGCATTTGGAGTTTGAAATCGTCGACGATTTGACGGCCGGCATGGAAATCTTCCAGTTGGCGTTTGCTGTTTTCTTCGCGCGTCAGTCGGTCTTCATGGGTGACAAGTCTGAGAATGCGACCTGATTGATCTTTGAGTTCCAGGTAGTCTCGACTTTTGTCGGTGGCCGGACAAAGGACTTCGGCCCATTCCGTGCCTCGGTCAGTGCGCACGATGACCTCCGCCAGGCGCGAGAGATCATGGTTGCCACGCCATTCAAATTCGCCAAGATTGCGCGTACAGCCAAAGCGGACGATATAATTCATAGGGCGGTATCGATTGTTTTATGAGGAGACTGTGAAGCTAAAATACTAGTAAAATCCAACCTTCAAAGGTTAACAGATTCGATGACACTGGGGTAGTCGGGAATCCATCGGACTATGAACGGATGGACAATCGCGATTGGGAAATGTCATCTGCAAAATCCTGTTTGTATCGCAGAGAGTTGATCCAGCCAGGATTCGATAATCAAAGGGATCGACGCATAGCGGGCGATCTGAACGCTGGATTGCAGAGTCATATCGATCATCTCACTGAGAAGTTCCAGATGGTCGGGATGATCATGCTTGAGGATCGGCCAGAGGGGAGATTGATCAGGCTGACAGATCGACACGACATGTGTCCGTAATGTCTCGATGGCAGTCTCAAAAATAAGTTGAGCCGCGTGACGCTGTTGGCTGGTTTCTTTGCCGAATGCTTCAACGAGCTTGAGCAATTCTGGAGCGGCCTTTGAACGGGAGAGAGGATACTTTTGAAAGATCGCCCGGACGGATGCCTTTAGCAACTCGGTTTGTTCATCGTTTTGAGCGGTCGAAGTGGCCAGTGCATTGAAGTAGACAATCTGACATCGACTTTTAATCGTACTCAACAGTCGTTCTGGTTCTTCAGCCAGAAGAAT
>JBGSVC010000520.1:0-4558 GCA_041753175.1 Planctomycetaceae bacterium | reverse complement strand
CCATAAATGTTAGCCGCACCATCGATAAATCCACTACGCTCATAGGCCCGCTCGCCCATCATAATCGTGTTGCTCGTACCATCTTCAATATCTCGCATGCGTCGCGACATGTTTTCGCGGAATCCACCATTACGGTGGATTCCTGAATTATCCGTTACTCGTCTGACTAATCGAGAGGAGTGAGCCAGAACATAATTGTTCGTAAACGGTAAACAGAAACCATCGCTCCACCCGACAGTCGCATCGTTGCTGCAAAACGGTCGAGTTGATCCAAACTCCGGAATGGTATACGGACGATTGGCCGGGCCAGTATCGGAGGGACAACGAAATGATGCGATCGGCGTTTCGACCAGGATCTCATTTTTGGCCTGTTGCATCATCCCTAATGAACCCGTCGGCCCCAAATAGACAGGTTGTTTGCCAACACCGACGGCTTCATACAACGAGCCCTGTTCGATTTGAGGCAAAATCAAAGAGAATGCAGACCACCCTGACGAGCCATAGTCTGCAGGTGTATTGACAAAAGGATTATCCGCAATGGCACCGGGAGGGAAGACACTGAATGTGTCATGATAATTGTGCATCGCCAGACCGAGTTGTTTCAAATTATTTTTGCACGTCGAACGACGGGCTGCTTCACGCGCCTGCTGAACTGCCGGAAGCAGTATCGCGACTAATGTTGCAATAATGGCGATGACAACAAGTAATTCAATTAATGTAAACCCGCGATGCGATGCACGAACCATGTGAGAATTCCTGTAAAAGACTTGATGAACGGAAAGGATTTAGGTCAAACTTCTGTTTTCTCACACTACCCAACTGACTTCATGAATCGAAATTGACTAGGTAGCAGGGATATCAAAAACTTAAACTTCAACAACATTGGCAATCACGAATGATCTTTATTCACTGTTTAAAGTTGAGCCTCTTTTAAGATCAACACTTGCCTATTATAGCCGCTCCTATTTTCATATAAATGAGCATTTGCGCGTATTTGGATATACTTTTTTACCGCTTTTCATCTCATGACGTCATCATGACCACTCATATCCACTTAACGATACAAGACAATATCTGAAAACATCTTACAAGAATTCGCATCAAAACAAGACGCCTACAATGACTAGATCCGATACCTATAAGCTACCGTTCAAGCTCTTAAATGCCACACTCTTTAATGGGTCCGTCATCTTGCCAATGATGTTTTACTTGTTGAAACAGTCATTCGTACACTATCCTTCCTTGAGATTTCCTGACAAGGCTCCATCATCATCCGCATGCCCTCCATATTGCATGCCATAATTGCAGATCCCAACGAGCAGGGCGCTTCAAAGTTGTTCACGCCACTAAAGTCCTGCACCCTGCGTATGTCTGATTAAAGCAATCTACCGGGGAAGACTTTGAACATCAGCCATCAGGAACACGCTCTTAAGATATCAAGGTTGGTAGTCGTGCCAACAAAAACTCTACAACTTGATCTTCGGAGGCTTGGGGGCTTTCTCGTCTTTCTCGCCGCCGGTCTTTTCCAGATCGATCGCTGGCGGGAAGCCATTGAGATTTCGCCACACCTCATACCATAATGGCACCTGATCCAAAAGCACCCAACCGTTGACACGCACCCCCTGCTTTAAAAATCGAGGCTCAGGCCACTCCTGACCTACTCCCATCGGCCCGACGAGCACTCGAAACTTGCCATAGCCATTGTCCGTGGCGTCGACCGAAATCACTTTCCCGCCAAACGTCCCGACTGCCACCTGAGGCCATCCTGAAAACTGCAGCGCCGGCCAACCTTCAAACTGCAGTCGCACATCCCGACCAGTCTCAATCAAGGGCGCATCGTTGCCAGACAGATAAATCTCCACGGAACGATTCTTGGTCTCGGGCACGATCATGCAGATCGGATCCCCCTCTTTAATGATCTGCGACCCCTGATTGGGTGTGATTTTCACAATCGTTCCATCGAAAGGGGCCACGATCTGCTGGCTTTGCTGACGCGAGGATTTGATGCGCGACTCCGTCAAATCCTTTTGAGCCTTATTCAATTCCGACTGCGCCTTCGAAACCTCACTGTTTGCTTTCGCCACATCCGACTGCGCTTTTTGAACCATCCCGACAGCATAATCGATATCGATATCGGCTTTCGAGATTTTGATGTCACGGTCTTTCTCTTTGCTTTTGAGTTCTTCGTTGGCGACGTCGATATAGGCTTTCATCTTATCAACTTTAATCGTCGCTTCTTTCATCTTCCTTTGAGACTGCTGAAACTTCTCGTCGTTGTAAATTCCGTCCTGATACAACAACTTATCACGGGCAAATTCCTGATCAATCTGTTCTTTCGCCGCGACAGCTTCCTGATACTCCTGCTGCGCCGCCTCCACCTTCCCCTTGGCCATATCGACCATCGCATTGGCTGAAGAAATCGTATCTTCTTTGATCGTACGATAACGCTCGATCTGCAATTCAAATAATCGCTCGATCTCCAACGCATTATTGAGGTTTTCCTGATTGGCCAGCCAGACTTTGGTCATCGCATTGATAACCTCTTCCGACATCGTCACCTGTTCTTCCAGTCGCGCCGCATAATTGGGATCCAGATCCTGAATCTCGGCAATGAACTGTCCTTTGACAACCTGCGCATTCTCAAAGATATTCTCTCCCAGGCGGACAATGCGCCCTTTGATCGTTGCCTCCAATGACTGGGGACGCTCATTGGGACTAAACGCAATCACATTCCCTGTCCCTTTCACCGATTGCTGCCACGGAGCAAACATCATCAGTCCCACCGTGATCAACAACAATAACAGTAAAAACTTCGCAATCCCATGCGCGCGACGCGACGATCGTGCCAATCGCAGAGCCGGCATCACCGACTCATCATACGCCACCGGTTGCAGCAGCGATCGCTTCACCCGAGCGGGCACTGTCGGCTCATGAAAATCCAGCGTTTTAGTCTTCATCGTCTCGCTCATGTCGTCTCCTCTGTCGTCCGTGTCTGTTCGTGATGCGTACTGACGATCCCGGCATGCCCTGATGTCATATTCAATCGTAACTCACACATCCCTGCCAGCGATGCCCGCCCTGTCACCAACACCAAAGTCCAGGGCTGATCTTTCTCAGTCAGATATTTCAAGATCGACTTCGCCTGATCATCCGCCAACGAATCAAGCAACCGATCAATCAGCAGCAAACGGGGACGCGCTGCAATCCCACGGGCCAACATCAAGCGTCGCATTTGGTCAAACGTCAATGGAGACCCATCCGAAATCAACCTCGTCTCGATCCCCTCAGGGAGTTTGAGCGCATCTTCGAGCAGTCCCACATAGCTGAGCGCCTCCCGGACAGACGTCATCGAAATATCAGGTCGCTGCAAATGCACATTCTCCGATAAACTGCCTGCAAAGATTTCAATCTCACGCAACAGCACGACATGCTTGCGCAGAATATCCGGTCGCAAATCCCGAGGGTCGACCCCATCAATCATCAGGTGTCCGGCGCTGGGTTGGGCCATCCCAAAGAGCATCTCCATTAATGTCGACGGCCCTGTCGAACTCGAACCACTGACCGCCAGATGATGCCCCGGCTTGATAATCAGGCTCAACTCCGTAATCGCATCGTGATGGTGACGATCCACACAACACACATCCCGGATCTCGACGGAAGCAGGCCCCTGCGTCGGCATCATCAACGAACCACGCTGATCCTCAGGCAGGATCCCAAACAGATATCCGAGTTTGTCAACTGCTGCCAGCAGGTCGTAATAACTCTCCATATGTTTGCCCAACTTGGCAAATGACGAAACGATCATCGTCACAATCAATTCCGCCGCCACCAATTGACCCAGCGTCAACTGACCACTGACCACCAGCCAGCCCCCCATCCCCAACAGCACCGTGCTCGCCAAAGCCTGTAACACCAGGGCAAACATAATCTGCCGAATCAAGATCTGAAAATGCTTTTTACGGGCTGATAAATACGTATGCGTCAATCGGTCGGCTCGTTCCATCGCCAGTTCCGCACCGCCATAATGTCGAAACGTCGTTTCTGAACCCGCCAAATCCTGCAACCACGCTGCCGCTTCATACTTCGCCTTCGATTCAATGATCGCCGTCTCAATGGCTCCATATCCCAACACAAAAATCGTAACCCCAATCAGAATCACCAGTACGACATCAAATCCCAACAGCCACGGGTGATAAAAGGCCAGCACCGCCATCCCAATCAACGTACTGAGCACCAGCGAAACACCATCCAACAACAGCGTTGCAGAAACCTTCTGCACCGTCATCACATCAAAAAATCGATTCAACATCTCCCGCGGTGCATGGTCGTGATACGAACCCATCCTCGCCCGCGGCAAGCGATACGCCAGATCCGCCATCACCCGCGCAAACAACCGACGCTGGATAATTTCCACCACATACGTCTGCAATCCCTTGATCGCTGCCAGGAATAGCAGAAACGTCAACAACATAATCGACAACACCACCACCGGCTGCAACAAATTCCCAAACGCCACCGTATTAACCAAAGACTCAATCGCCAGCGGCGTTGCCAACGA
>JBGSVC010000519.1:0-9303 GCA_041753175.1 Planctomycetaceae bacterium | reverse complement strand
GCGGCTTCACGACCTTCATTGATGGCCCAGACGATCAGGCTTTGCCCACGTCGGCAATCTCCACAGGCGAAGACATTGTCTTTGTTGGTGCGGTATTTGTTGTATTCGGCTTTATAGTTGCCACGGGGGTCTTTTTCGATGCCGAGTTGTTCGGCAACGGTTGGTTCGGGGTGTTTGAAACCGAGGGCGAGGAAGACGAGATCGGCCGGCCAGATTTGTTCGGAATCAGGGATGATGGTAAAGGGTTTGCCGTCGCTGGGGTTAAACCAGTCGAGACGGACGGTTTTGACGGCAGTGAGTTTGCCGTTTTCGCCGAGGAATTCCGAGGTCTGGATGGAAAACTCTCGTGGATCGCTGAGCAAAGTTTTGTTGTTGACTTCCGAATAATTGAAGTGTGCCGCGGCTTCGGCGTGGCCGTAGTCGACTTTGAGGACTTTGGGGTATTGTGGCCAAGGATTGTTGGCGGCTCGTTTTTCGGGGGGCTGAGGCACGACTTCGAAGTTGACCAGAGATTTGCAGCCATGTCGAAGTGATGTTCCGATGCAGTCTGTGCCGGTGTCACCGCCACCGATAACGATGACGTGTTTGTCTTTGGCGGAGATGTAATTCTGGTCGGCATGTTCTGAATCGAGCAGGCTTTTGGTGTTGTGATGCAGGAACTCCATGGCGAAATGAATGCCGGTGAGATTTCGCCCGGGTGTGTTGGCAAAGAAATCGTTGGGGACCGTGGAACCGGTGGCGATGATGACGGCATCGAATTCGCGTTCGAGTTGATCGGCAGGAATATCTTTACCTATAGAAGTGCCGGTGACAAATTGAATTCCTTCAGCGGCGAGTATATCCACGCGACGCTGAACGATCTCTTTTTCGAGTTTCATGTTGGGGATGCCATACATCAGCAGGCCGCCGATGCGGTCGGCGCGTTCGTAGACGGTTACCAGATGACCGACGGAATTGAGTTGATCGGCGGCGGCCAGTCCAGCAGGTCCAGAGCCGATGACGGCAATTTTTTTTCCCGTGCGGACTTTGGGAGGAGAAGGTTTGACCCAACCTTCTTCGAAACCGCGGTCGATGATGGCGCGTTCGATATTTTTGATCGTGACGGGTGGTTCGTGAATTCCCAGTACGCAGGAACCTTCACAGGGGGCGGGGCAGACGCGTCCGGTGAATTCTGGGAAATTATTGGTTTTATGAAGACGATCGAGTGCTTCACGCCAGAGGTCATGATAGATCAAATCATTCCATTCGGGGATGAGATTATGGACGGGGCAGCCGGCGGCCATGTTAGCCATCATGCCTGCGGTGTGGCAGAACGGGACACCGCAGTCCATACAACGTCCCCCCTGATTGCGCAGTTCGATGACGGGGAGTTGTGGGGCGAATTCTCCCCAGCCGGAGATCCGTTCCTGAGGAGAGGCTTCTTTAGGAGTTTGTCGTTTGAATTCTTTAAAACCGGTTGGCTTGCCCATGAGAATCTCGTTGCTGATACGTTGTCTTTAGAATTGGAAACTGGCAGAAAACATAAGATTGTCTGTGACAATGCTCGTTTTCGGGTTGGTGTTTGGTTGTTGTGGAGTTGATTCAGGATCAACGTGAATGATGACGTGATGCTGTTTTGCCATGGAGTCAATTTTGAAACTGCAGGCAACATGACCTCTTACGCCAGGACCTCTTAGGCCAAGACTTGGGCAGTGGTTTCAATTTCATTGACGGTTTTATGCGTCAATGCGGCAAGTTCTTTCATGGCGCGTTTGTAATCGACGGGCATGACTTTGATAAACCTTGAAACATTTTCATCCCAGTTGGAGAGGATTTCAGCAGCGACTTCTGAACCGGTGTAGTTGAGGTGGTTAGAGAGGAGCTGACGGATTTCCTCGGCTTCTTCGGGCGTTTCGATAGACTCAAGTTCGACGAGTTCAAGATTGCAATTGGGCTCGAAGGCAGAGCGAGTCTGGTAGACATACGCGATCCCTCCAGACATCCCGGCGGCGAAGTTTCGGCCGGTTTTGCCCAGAATAATGGCACGACCTCCGGTCATGTATTCACAGCCGTGATCGCCCACGCCTTCGACGACAGCGGTTGCTCCGGAGTTTCGTACGCAGAAGCGTTCGGCGGCGATCCCTCGTAGATAGAGTTCACCACTGGTTGCTCCGTAGAGGCAGACATTTCCGGCGATCATGTTTTCTTCGGCTTTGAAGGTCGACTTTTCGGGTGGAGAGATGATGATCTTCCCACCGCAGAGCCCTTTGCCGACATAGTCGTTGGCGTCGCCGGTGAGGTCGACGGTGATCCCTGCGGTCATCCAGGCGCCCAGTGACTGACCTGCAGACCCTGTGCATTTGAGGGTGATAGTGTCTTCGGGAAGACCTTCAGCGCCCCAGACTTTCGAGACTTCGTGACTGAGAGTCGTGGCGAAAGCGCGGTCTGTATTTTTCAGTCCGACTTTAAGTTTCACAGGTTTGCCATCATTGATGGCTGGCTGGCATTGAGGGAGCAGGAGGATGTTGTCGAGAACGTTTTCCAGACTGTGGTTCTGGTCGATTTGACAATACGTCCCGACGCCAGGGTGAGGTTTTTTGGCGACGCGCAGAATTGGTGAGAGATCGAGGTGTTTGGCTTTCCAATGACCCAGAGCGGAATCAAATTCCAGCATGTCACTGCGACCGACCATCTCGTTGATGGTCCGGAAGCCGAGCGATGCCATGACTTCGCGACAATGTTCTGCGACCATGAACAGGTAGTTAACGACATGTTCGGGTTGGCCAGAAAACTTGGCCCGCAGTTCGGGATCTTGCGTAGCGATGCCGACAGGGCAGGTATTGAGGTGACACTTTCGCATCATGATACAGCCGAGAACTACCAGAGGGGCAGTGGCGAAACCAAACTCTTCGGCACCGAGCATACAGGCGATGGCGACATCTTTTCCTGTTTTGAGTTGTCCATCGGTTTGAAGTCGAACGCGGCTGCGCAGGTCATTCATGACGAGGGTCTGGTGAGTCTCGGCAATGCCGAGTTCCCAGGGGAGACCTGCATGTTTGACGCTGGTGAGCGGAGAGGCGCCAGTGCCCCCGTTATCGCCAGAGATCAGGATGTTGTCGGCATGGCCTTTGGCGACGCCGGCGGCAACGGTCCCCACGCCGACTTCGGAGACCAGTTTGACACTGACCCGAGTGGCGGGATTGGCATTTTTCAGATCATAAATAAGTTGTGCCAGATCTTCGATGGAATAGATATCGTGATGTGGCGGGGGACTGATCAAGCCGACGCCGGGGGTGGAATGGCGTGTTGCGGCGATGATCTTGTCGACTTTGTGACCGGGCAGTTCTCCCCCTTCGCCGGGCTTGGCCCCTTGCGAGATCTTGATCTGAAGTTCGTCGGCATTGGTCAGATACCAGGCAGTCACGCCGAAGCGGCCTGAAGCGACTTGTTTAATCGCTGAGCGTCGCAGGTCGCCGTTAGGATCTGGCTGGAAGCGTTTGTATTCTTCTCCCCCTTCTCCGGTGTTGCTCTTGCCTCCCAGTCGGTTCATGGCGATGGCCAACGACTCGTGGGACTCAGCCGAGATGGAGCCATAGCTCATGGCTCCGGTGCAGAAGCGTTTGACGATGTCTGAGGCGGTTTCGACTTCTTCGATAGGGATTGGTTTTCCCTGTTTGAACTTTAAGAGCCCCCGGAGTGTACATTGGCGTGTGGCTTCGTCGTCTGAATGTTTCGCGAAGGCGTAGTAGGCCTCTTTGCTGTTGGATTGAGCAGCATGTTGAATGGAGGAAATCGTGTAGGGATTCCAAGTATGTTTTTCACCGGTTTTTCGCCAATGGTAGAGTCCCATGTTTTCGAGAAGTGGTTTTTGCAGATCATCGCGTTCAGGGTAAGCCTCGGAGTGACGGGTCAACGTTTCTTCGGCGAGGACATCGAGCGTGACCCCTTTGATGCGGCTGGCGGTCCCGACGAAGGCGATATCGATGACATCAGTATTAATGCCGAGGGCTTCGAAAATCTGTGCCCCTTTGTAGCTGGCGAGCGTTGAGATCCCCATCTTTCCCATGACTTTGAGCATGCCGTTTTTGACGGATTTTCGATAGGCATCGACGACGGAATCTTCACACCATTTGCCTTCCAGGTCGCCTTCGCGATAGGCTTTCTGGATGGCGGCGAACGCCATGTAGGGATTGATGGCGTCGGCTCCGTAGCCGGTCAACAGGCAGAAGTGGTGGACTTCTCTGGCTTCGCCTGTTTCGAGCACGATGCCGATGCGGGTGCGCAACTCATTGTTGACGAGGTGATGGTGGACAGCTCCGCAGGCCAGGAGTGTGCTGACGGCAACACGATCGTGGGCCACGGCGCGATCAGAGAGAATGACGAGACTATGCCCATCATGGATGGCTTGCTCGGCTTCCTGGCAGATCCTTTGAATGGCTGCGCGATGTCCGTTGGCGCCTTCTTTACGGTCGAATGTGATGTCGATCGTCTTCGAAGTCCATCCGCGGTGATTCAGGTGCTTTAAGGACGCCAGTTCGCTGTTACGCAGAATGGGGTGGGGGATAATCATCCGATGGCATTGCTCAGGAGTCGTTTCCAGCAAGTTGCCTTCAGGGCCAATGAAGCACTGCAACGACATGATCACGTTTTCACGGATGGAGTCGATGGGAGGGTTGGTCACCTGCGCGAAGAGTTGTTTGAAGTAGTCGTAGAGCATCCGTGGTTTGTCGCTCAGGCAGGCCAAAGCGGCATCGTCACCCATGCTGCCAATGGGATCTTTTTTGGCATAGAGCATGGGGAGCAGCATAAAGTGCAGGGTTTCGATCGTGAAGCCGAATGCTTTCATCTTGTGGATGAGTTCATCGTCGTTGACGGCATCTTCAGGAACGGTGCCAGCAGGGAGTTCTTTGAGGTGGATGGCCTGTTCATCGAGCCATTGTTTGTAAGGTCTTTTTGCGGCGATGGATTCTTTGAGTTCTTCATCGTCAATGATGCGCCCTTCGTAAAAGTCGACCAGGAACATTTTTCCGGGTTGAAGTCGACCTTTGCTTTTGACATTTTCCGGATCAATATCGATGACCCCGACTTCGCTGGCCATGACGACTTTGTCATCGTGGGTGAGGTAAAATCGAGACGGTCTGAGGCCGTTGCGATCGAGGACTGCGCCGATGTAGTGTCCGTCGGTGAAGGAGATGGAAGCCGGTCCATCCCAGGGTTCCTGGAGCGCCGAATGATATTCGTAGAAGGCTTTTTTGGATTCGGACATGGCATCGTGGTTCTGCCAGGCTTCTGGAATCATCATCATGACGGCTTCCGGGAGAGATCGTCCGGCCTGCACGAGGAGTTCGAGTGCATTGTCAAACGAGCCTGAATCGGAGCAGAACGGCTCGGCAATCGGGCACAGATCGTCAATCTCTTTGCCGAAGTGGTCGGAATCCATTTTTCCCTGACGGGCCATCATCCAGTTTTTGTTGCCGCGAAGGGTATTGATTTCGCCGTTGTGAGCCATGTAGCGACAAGGCTGGGCGCGGTCCCAACTGGGGAAGGTGTTGGTGGAAAAGCGGGAGTGGATCATCGCCAGGTGTGATTTGTAGTCGGGGTCCTGGAGGTCTTTATAAAGAGGCATGACCTGATCGGTGCGCAGCATGCCTTTGAAGACGATGATTCGAGAGGAAAGTGAGCAGATGTAAAACAGTTGCGCTTCGGGGTGAGACATTGTGCGCAGCAGGTGGCTGGCTTTTTTGCGAACGAAAAACATTTTGCGTTCGAAGGTTTCATGATTGGTGCCTTGAGCGGCAGCGACGAAAAGCATCTCCATATGTGGCATACAGGCCCGTGCTGAGGGACCGACATCGGCGGCATCAGGGTCAATTGGCATGACGCGCCAGCCGAGGAGTTTCTGGCCCTGCTGGGCGATCAGATCGTTGACAACCTGTCTGCAATGCTCGCGATGTTGGAGATCCTGCGGCAGAAAAACAACGCCAGCGGCGTAATCACCTTCGGCGGGGAGTTGGCAGTTGAGGTCATAAGGGACGACTTTGGCAAAGAATTCGTGTGGAATTGCGGTCAGGATTCCTGCTCCGTCACCGGTATTTTCCTCACATCCACAGGCACCTCTGTGCTCCATGTGAACGAGCATGCGATTGGCATCATCGATAATGTCGCGTGATTTGACGCCTTTGATATGAGCGACAAACCCGACGCCGCAGTTTTCGTGTTCGTAGTCGGGGTCATACAAACCTTCTGCGCGGGGATAACCAAATAAGGTGTTGCCTTGATTGAGAAGCTGATCGTGAGAGGGAGATGTGTTGCTCAATTTCGTATCCTGAAATGTCGAATCGTGAGAAAGCTTGAAGTTCGTCTGGGTGGTTTGGTGATTGTTGGTCATGTCGTGGTGAGGCATGTTTACTATCCTGTCGTCTCTTTTTGCCTGTCGTCTTATAGTTGTCTGCGAGGGTTTGTTTCTGTGGATGTCGTTTTTTAACGGATTTTGAGGTTGTGGAATCGATCGAAAGTTCCGGGTCAGAGGCTTCCGAGAGATGACACTCGTTGGGGGAAGAAGGCTCATGTTGTCGCTGCGGAAGTCAGAGAAATGTCTTCCGGGATCACTTTTGGATGTCGATGATTTTGGCTCAGTCTGAGGGAGTTTGTGGTCATTTCGTCTTCGGGAGTCGGGTAATTTCGAGCCTGTTGTTTCGAGGCGATCAGCATTTCGACGAATCGTGAAGTGGCAGAACTGAGGGTGCGGCCTTTGCGATGCAGCAGGGCGATTGGTCGAAACCATTGCGCATCTTCGAGCGTGAGCATGTGCAGTGTTCCGGTGTTTAATTCGCGTTTGAGGCAAGGCTCGGGCAGCAAGGAAATTCCCGAGCCAATTTCGACATCCCGTTTGACGTTTTCGACATTGTCAAATTCATGAACAATGGAAACCGCGACACCTTTCTGACGAAGCCAGCGATCAAGTTCACGACGAATCCGCAGTGTATGACTGAAACCGATGAAGCGTTGATTGTGTAACTCGCTGACCTTGATGGTTGTTCGATCGCAGAAGGGGTGGCCTAGCGGGACAGCAACGACGATTGGTTCATTGTCCAGAGGGATGGCCTGGAAATCACTAGGACGTTCTGGAAAAGAAACCAGTCCCAGTTCGCATTCATCCTGATCGAGCCGGTCGTATACGACACTGGGATGAAGATACTCGATATTGAGCTGAACGTCGGGATATTGGCTACGGTAATTGCGAGCCAGTTGTTCAAGTTCGGAGAGCACTATCGAGTAAATCGCGGCTATGCGGATCCGGCCTGTGAACTTATTACCCATCTGTTGGACGCGGTCTTCGATATCTCGAAACTGACTGATCAGGTCGCGACAACCTTGATAGTAGAGTTCGCCTGCCTGGGTGAGTTCGAAAGGACGTTTGGAACGGTCCAGGAGGGTGGCGTTCAAACGCTTTTCCAGTTGCATCACCGCCTGGCTGGCAGCAGACTGAGAGACGTGAAAGACCTCGGCTGCTTTTGAGAAGCTCTTGCGAGTGACAACTTCACAGAATATTTCAACGTTTCTGAGATGCATGCGTGGTGTTCATCTTCTTGATAAAACAGGCTGCGTGAGAAACTGACATGGGGACAAGACGTTGCGAAGTCGGCAGAGTTCTAATGAAAAACTCCCGACACAGCATAAGCCCAGCTTATGCCTTGTTGGTGTTCTATTAAACTAATGAGTGTCCACAAATGCAAGTCAACGGCGGAAATATAATTAAGAAAGCGGCATTGGATGACGATTTTCTATAAGCGTTGCTTATGGTTGGGTCGTGGACTTTAGTTCAATATTTTCGTTTGTCGAACATAATGTATAGTGTTCTTGTTTGAATGATATTGCAATTATAGGGCAAATTGGAGATGAGGGAGCTTGGAGAAACGGCTATTGGCAAGATGTGCATTCAAAATATGAATATTTCTTGAGTGCCGCCCGCTAAGTTGCCTGTCAGAGGACTGATGGTGTTGAATGCGCTGTGTTGAAGTCAAATCTCTTAAGTCAGCCGATAATCCAATAAATTCCATCTTTGGTTTTTTGGTCATTTCGGATATGAACATGTTAGGAAAGAGCGAATACTTTCATCATCGCATTCTGGATGCGGGATGATGGTCTCCTCCTGAGATCTTGCGTCTGTATAGTTGGATGCGAATCATGTTGACGATCCCGTGTCACTTTTCAGAGAAAACTCGATGACACTCACACATCTTCCTGCGCGTTTCACGGCCCAACATTTGTTGGGTCAAAATTTATGGACGTGCTGCTGGTTGAGTCTGTTGATCGTCTTGCCAGTCGGTTGCTGGTCTTCCGGGACAACGACGACGCAGCCATCTACATTGACAGCGACAACAACTCAGTCAAAAGAATCTGTTGAGCGGACTGTCGCGACTTCGAGTGAAGCAATTCCCCAGCAGCCAGCCGATTTCGATACGACATCTCCGGAGGGAGTCATTCATGCTGCTTTTTCTGGATTTTATCAAGGTGATGCCGAACGACTGTGGGATTTGTTGCCAGTGCGTTATCAACGACGTATCAATGACGATGTGCAGCGAGCGGCGGAAAAATTTACAGATAAAGAACTGTTGGAAGAGACGGAAAACCTATGTCAGCGTCTCGTGGAATTGATCCGCGAGAAGCCAGAGTTTTTGGCCAAGTCGATCAGCAATACGAATTCTGAACTAGAAAACCTCGATTTGAACAAGGTCGAGCAGATGCTGCAGCGACTGTTGGATCAGAGGGTACTGAGTGCCGACAAGCTCAGAGATTTTGATGGGGCGAAGTTTTGTCAGCAGGAAGGGCGCGTGCTGATGGAACTCTATTGGCATGTTTTTGATGTTACGCGTGATGAAAACAGTGACTCGATCGAAGAGTTGCGATCGTCGCTGGATGGGGTACGTTTTGAATACGAAATTCTCAGTGAGAACGAAGCGATCGTCAAAACAAATCTCGGTGATGTGCTGGGACCACAATCACCCGAAGAGATTGTGATGAACCCGGATCAAAAGAATCGCAAGGATGCGGAAACGCGATTTCAGAAAGTGGATGGCAAGTGGTTGCCAGAACGCCTGATTTCTCAGTTGGATGAGGGGCTGATGAATCTGGAACTGATGATTGAAGATTATCCTGCAGACCTTTATGAAGAGCAGAAGGCCCACGCGATTGGTCAGATGGCTGGGGTTTCGCAGTATCTTTCCGAACTCAAGGCTGTACGGACTCAAGAAGAATTTGATGCCGCCATCAGTCGCCTGTTGTTGTTTCAGGCGGGTCTGATCGTACCGGTTCCAGACGAAA
>JBGSVC010000518.1:0-4827 GCA_041753175.1 Planctomycetaceae bacterium | reverse complement strand
ATTGGGGATGCTGTTAATCGTTGATTTATTGAGACGGACGGTGACAGGAAATTTGGCATCGACAGTAATCCAGCGATCCCAGCGGAGTGTTTTCGTCAGGTCGAAAAGTTCGTCAAAATTTTCGGCGTGAAACTGGTCAATCTGAAGCGTGATACGGTCGACAGTTCTGAGCCACAGATGTGCTTGAATGAAGCCTGGGATGTCTGTGTTCCAGGTGAGTTTGCCATTTTCCGATTGAATCTGTTCGACTCCAAGGGCTTTGAGTTCGCGAGCAGCGACGGCTTCGAGACCGAAGGCGGTGTGTGCCTGGAGAGTGAGATGTGACATGCATGAACTTTGTAAGAGTGAAAAGATTTCACGATGGGGGGCGATTCGAGACTGGGCCTTTCCAGACTGTAGTTTCCCGACAGTCAGATGGAAACGGACACAGAGAAGATTCTGCCATTGAAATCAGGAATACTCAAACGCAGGATCACTTCGGTGAATGAATGAACGCTGTCCGATAGAATTTTCATGCCTGGATCGAAACCGTCATTCTTCTAGCAATGTGGCACGTAACGCATGTTTGATTGAATGATTCCGATTTATTCCTCGGCGTCCGATTTTGAATGGATAGCTTTCTCGACAACCATCCCAAGAGATTGAAGACGTGAGCGAAGAGTTGTGCGAGAGATGCCAAGCAGTTCGGCAGCCTGAGATTGATGCCCACTGACATGAGTGAGAACTTCTTGGTAGAGAATGCGATCTACTTCAGCATGGACCAGATCGTTGATATCGGGTTGCTGATTGAGAAGCAGATTGTGGATATACTGTCTAAGTTCCGGATAGTTGGAATTCTGGAATTTTTCCTGGGAGGGAAGCGATGCCGGGGGAATGGAGAGTCGTTCCGACTGAGCGATTGGAGACGAAGCTTTTGTTGAGACTGAAAAAGGGAGGCTTTCCGAAGTGAGAATGTCTCCAGTCGTTCGGACGATGGCATATTTGATGGCGCTTTGAAGTTCACGGACGTTACCGGGCCATTGATGTTCGCTTAGTTGCTGCATAAATTCAGGAGAGACACCATGAATGTTTTTTCCGAGCGCGCCGCGAAAGCGTTTGACGAAATACTCCACCAGCAAGGAGAGATCAGAAAGTCGTTCGCGAAGGGAGGGGAGATATATTGTGAAGGTATTGAGTCGGTAAAAGAGATCTTCACGAAAGGTTTTTTGAGAGATCATTTCGTTCAGATCCCGGTTTGTCGCGGCGATGATGCGTACGTTAGATTCGATCGTTTCATTGCCGCCGACGCGTTCGAATCGACCGTCCTGCAAGATCCTGAGCACTTTTGCCTGGGTGGCAAGTCCCATATCGCCGATTTCATCGAGAAAGAGCGTTCCGCCGTGGGCTTGTTCAAATTTGCCGACCCGTCTTCGATCTGCACTTGTGAACGCTCCTTTTTCGTGTCCGAAGAGTTCACTTTCCAGGAGGGATTCGGGGATGGCTGCACAATTGATCGCCAGAAAAGGCTTGTCTGAACGGGCACTATGTTGAAAGATTGCACGTGCGACGAGTTCTTTTCCGGTCCCACTTTCGCCGAGAATCAGGACGTTGACATCCTGCGGAGCGACTCGTCCGATCTCTTTATACATAGTCTGCATTTGACGAGAAGCGCCGATGATGCGATCCACATTGAGATTATCGGATTCGACGTAGTTATCCTGATCAAAAATGGCTGGGATGCGGGAAAGTCTGGAAAGCTCCAGGGCCTTATCGAGTGCGTTGTGAACTTCGTCGAGTTCGAAGGGTTTGTAGAGGTAGTCGAACGCTCCACGTTTCATCGCTTCGATGGCCATTTCAGTCGTCGCGTGGGCGGTGATGAGAATGACGGGGAGGCGATGATCGATTTCTCTGAGCCTGGCAAAGACATCCAGTCCTGACATATCAGGCAGACGAATATCACAGATCACCACATCGGGAGAATGCGTCTTAACGGCTTCGATGCCTGCTTTCCCGGTAGACGCGGTTACAATTTTGAGCCCTTCGGAACGGAGTCCTTTTTCAAGGGCGTATAAAACGTTGGCCTCGTCGTCGATAATTAGTAGTGTTGGCATCTTGTCACGACTCACTTCCTGGCGAAAGGCGCAGTTGGCAGAGATAGCGAATGTTGATGGTCAAGGGTTCATCTTGAGTGTGCAGGCAATCGATCGATGCTGGTAGCAAATCTTGGCTAACAGCAAATCTTGGCTTACAGCATGTCTTGTAGCAAACTAACGTAAAATCGGGATTTGGTTGATGAGAAGATGGTCGAATCGCAAGGTTGCAAAATCAATGACGGCTTAATTTGGAAAGCAGTTCGGTGTCATTGACCGTGTCGGGTTCCATGATCGGGAGTTCGATCGTAAAGATCGCGCCGGTAGATGTTGCATTTTCCCCGGAACGAGTTTCAACAGTGATCGTCCCGCCGTGATCTTCAATAATCCGTCGGGTGATGGGAAGGCCCAGGCCTGTGCCGGATTCTTTTGTCGAGAAAAAGGGCTCAAAGATCTGATCGTGAAATTCTTCAGGGATTCCTTCCCCGTGGTCTACAATCCGGATGATCATGACGGGATCCTCTTGAGGAGAGTCTTTCTTGAAAAGTTCGATATCGATTGTTCCACCATCGGGTTGGGCATCGATGGCATTAAGGATAAGGTTGAGAAAGACCTGTTGTAGCTGGTTAACGTCGGCGAGGATGGTGACGGGAACCTGAGGCGCGGAGAGTCGGATTTCAACCCCTTGTTGTTTTGCTCTGGTCGAGGTGAGTTGTACGGTTTTCTCGATAATGTTGCGGACGAGTGTTGGGCAGCGGGAGAGTTTGGGTGGACGAGCATAGTTGAGAAATGTTTGAACGTGTTCGTTGAGACGTTTGATTTCTTCATCAAGAATTTCAAGATCACGCTCGTCGAGGCAATTGGCTCCCCCTTGCTGTCGGGCAACTTGTACGATCATGCGCATCGACGTGAGTGGATTACGGATTTCATGAGCCAGACCTGCAGCAAGTTGTCCGATGGCGGCAAACTGTTCGGAGCGAATACTTTGTCGCTGAGCTTTTTGAAGGCGGGCCACAGCCTGGGCGACATAATCGGCGACTTGTTCCAGGGAGGCTTTGATTCCATCGACGTTTTCTGCAGACGAGATTGTGACCGGTCCGACGACTGCACTCAGCGACCCGGCGGCTGCATGAACGGGAACACTTAATTCGACCAATGACTGATGAAGGCCTCTTGCTGCACCAATACCCGCTGCTAGACCTCCGATAGCACCGCAGACGACTAGAACTACCAAAGTCAGCGAGACGCGATCTGCAATTGTTTGTTGATGCTCGGTAACTTTTTTAAGAAGGGCCTGTTGAGCCAGATCATAGTCTTCAGCTTGTGCCAGGAGTTGCTTTGTCAGTACATCCTGATTGACCGTTTTCACTTCAAAGCCTTTTGAATCGAGGGCTTCGTTATGAAAGATTTCCTGAAAGCGGTCATTAAATATTTGAAACTGTCTTCGTATTTCATTGAGTGTCAATTTAAGACTTGAATCTCGTTCATTTTTCGAGAGCGTCTGGAGAGAGGTTTCGAGGATTTCACAAGCCTGCAACGCGATATAAAGATGACTGTCATCGCCACTGATGACGTATTCGTAGAGGTGAATCCTTAACGTGCGGACACGAATAATCATGGAGTTCGAGAGATTCGTCATGGTGACATGATGCGAAACAAGTTCGGTCGCTTCCTGTTGACTGGTGTGAACATACCAGGCGGTGAAAAATCCGACAAAGAGCAGCAGAAAGCTGACAGCGGCCAAAGGTCCCATAAACGGCAGTAGCCAGACACGCGGGGCTGAGAATCTTGGTGACAGTACAGTGTTTGATTTCATTGAGCGCTATCTGGACGAGGTGGAAGATCAGTGAATCTGATGGACGAAATCATGTTGACAACTTTAAGAAATCGTTTGTCAAAATTTTAGGTTCCATTCCTTGGACTGACGATGTTGAGCCACAAGCAGTGTTAAATAAGTAACCGGCCAGAGTAGTTTCTGGCCAGCAAGATCAGATTCTTGTCTGCATTTTTCAGGTTTAGAAATTATACGAGATTATTGATTTTGGTTTCGCTTTTGCTAGGACTGATTAAAAGTGACTTCGACAGTTGTCAAGAGATTGTTTTAAGTCTGCACAAATAGAACGCCACGAGAATTCTGCAATCGAGATACCACACTCTCATATGCAGGGCCTTGTTTATAAACTCTAGAGGGAGTTGATTGATGATTCGGGAATTGTTTGCAACCGTCCTGCTGGTGAACACTCGGCCAAAGACTTCTGATTCGAAAAGGAGAAAACTTGCTTACACACCAGTAAAATCCCAAAAACCTGGGCAGAGTTGGCTAATGGTAAAAGAGCCAGCAGTTTGGGTGATCGTCGTTTTATTGGCCATCTGCTTATTGATTATGGCAGGATTGTGGTACGTTTTGTTATCGCCGCTGGGCTGATTCAGGGTTTATGGCCAGAATTCATGGCAGAATTGAGACATGATTGGTGTGTGTTTGATGTTGACCTTTCAGGATTTGAGTGGCGAGCGTATCGACAGTTTTTGTGAGGCAAGACGTCAACTTATGTAGAACTGGCATTCAAATCGTCTCTCGATAGACCGTGTTTTTACGGTAGAGGCTTGGTGGAACGCCGACATGCTTTTTGAAAGCCACCGATAAATATTCTTCATAGGAAAATCCGGTCGTTTCAGAGATAACGGCCAGTGACAAATCGGTTTGAGAGAGAAGTTGTTTCACACGATCAATTCGTATGCGCATGATTTCATCGTGAGG
>JBGSVC010000517.1:0-2449 GCA_041753175.1 Planctomycetaceae bacterium | reverse complement strand
TTTTGTAATTTTAATGAGTATTGTACGGTGTTCCATTGATCGAGAGCCAGCCCGTCAACAACGACCAAAGCAACATGCAAATCATTTTTAGCCTCCAAAGATCTTTGTATGAATCTCGGGATGTGATGCAAGAGAGTTGGGAAAATCGGCGGCAAGGAAATCAGACTTGAATAGTGCAATTGAAGCCACGACTCAAACCTTTGGTTGATTTGCTTCTGCAAACCATAATATTGCTCAGTGAATCTTGTATTCTTACTGATATGAAACCTGGCAGAGCATTCAGACCAAAGCAATGCAAACTTAGTCCAGTCTGAATAACACGCATAATGGTCAGGAATATTTTCCGATACGCGTTCGATCAATCTCTCCAGTCGCTGTTGAACAGCCGCGTCGCGATTAATGATGACTCCACTACGGATCCACTGCAGATGTGGCAGAATATGACTGTCAAACTCAATCGGCGAAAGTGAACCATCTACGAACAAATTATCAATGTATACTCGAATATCTTCATGCCCAAAAGGTATGTCACTAGGTCCTTTGATATTGAGTTTTATTGCTTTTGCTGGTTCTTGCATCGAGTTAGTTTCTGTTGCCAAATGCGTCAGATATATCGGCCATCGTTCCTGCAGAAATTCATAAAACAAATTGGAGCTTGACAGCAACCTGTCTATAGGCCAACTGTTGAATTGAACCTTTGTCGACAACAAAGCAATAATTCGATCCTGCAGGATCTGAGGCATTGAAATTTTTGTATAGTGAAACCGCAGGAGTGTCCTTAACAATTCTACGTCTCTCTGAATTAGGTCTGGAGCGATAGTATAAACACAACGCAGAATGAAGTCTTTCGTCGCATTATCACCCATCCGATCGGGTGCTTGTGCTATTTGGGCTTCATATAGTTGATCGAGTAAATTGCGGTCCAACTGCTCGATAACTGGATAACTTAAATTCGGAAAAAGTTCACCCAAATTAAATGATAGCTTTCGTCCGCACTGCAGCAAGTCATAAGGTAACGAGGATAAGTCAACTTCTGGAGAACGTAGTACCACAACAAGATCCGTCGAGTCTCCAACATCCCAGCAAGAACGATATTTTTCTTCGAAGATATAACGGAATTCAATCGGATCTGAATACTCGATGATGTCAAAACCACGCTGGCGTAATTCATAAGCCATTTTCTCTTCAGTTAAGAGCTCATCCTGGTCCGCAACTAAAGTCAGCTTACTTATATGTGGAATAAATCCCGCCAATATTGAATTTCGCCAGTTATGCATACTCATCTCTCTGGCTCAACTCTTAAAATAAGAACAGGGCGAATATCAGGTACAATTTGATTCGCTGACTCCAGTTCACTTAGCCACTCCCGCTCATCGCGATCACATTTATTAGCCCTAAAACGTCTGACTTCCGGTAGTCCAATCTTCTCAATCGATTTTCGTCTGGAGACAAATGCTTTCTCTCCCCGGATCTGTTCTCTTGCGATTGATAACCGATGCACATGATTTAGTGATTCGAAGTGATCCTTGCCAGCCTGCTCCGCCAACGACATCAGGTATTCGAATCTAATCGTAGATTCCTCTGTTGAAACATAACCAAGCAAATCAGGCGATGCGATTTGAAGCTTATCCCAAATCGTACGTGCGCTCGGCAAGAACAAGCGGTCTTCATCATTAACGAAAATACTGAAGAAGCGGCGACGCATTAATGGAATTCTCAAAAGTGAACTGGTTTTATGTACACCAGCTTGCAAATCAACTTCAAAAAGGCCCCAATAACCAAAGAGACTCGTTGGTAGACCGTTTAAAAATACTCGGGGTATAGGTTGTCCTGCCATTATCTGTGGGATATTGACTGATATTTCTCGAACCTTCTTGTTTTCCAGATTGATCAAATTCATGTCTGATAGACGCTGTTGTTCACGAGAATGAAAGATGCATTTGCGCATCAGTTGACCATCAGGCCATGTCAGATCCCAGCACGACCGCTTTCGAATTGCATCTCCGCCATTAGCTTGAATGTAATTTGTCGTCATTCTTTCAACCCAATAGGGTAAAGGATGATTGCGTAACTGTTCTGCAGTTTGTGTATCTGGCTGTTCGGAGAGACCATAAAGAGGCGAAGTCTCTTTTATGGCTTCCAATTCATTTCGAATCTGCCGTACTGTGTCCTCAACGGTTTTTTCGATTTGATCAGGGTGAATAATCGAATTGGTAAAGGCGTTTTCGAACAATTCGCCTGCCTGAGCCGAATCGAGTACATCTCCTGTTTTATCAATACCAAATTCCTGTAAAATTGTTGAAAGCTTTTGTTCCAAGACCTCCCGCACCCGGAATTCAACGGAATCCTCAAATTGGAAATTAATTGCCTGTACGACCTTGTTCTGGCCGATTCGATCGACACGGCCTATGCGTTGTTCCAATCGCATGGGATTCCACGGCAGATCATA
>JBGSVC010000516.1:0-4333 GCA_041753175.1 Planctomycetaceae bacterium | reverse complement strand
GAAGTTCACGGGCGCGCTCTTCGGGAGAGAGTCGTTCTGATTACCACACCGCCAGTTCTCCCTCTTTGAGTTTCTTCAACCAGGTAAAGAGGCTGCGATGGTTGTTGTCACGTTGGCCATCGTGGTAACGCGAAGCCCCTGGTCCAAAGGCGAAATATGGCTGGCCCGTCCAATAAACCTGGTTGTGTTGAGATTGAAAACCATCGCGGGCAAAGCTCGAGACTTCGTATTGTTTCAATCCCGCTGCTCCCAGAGTCTCGATCACATAGGCATACATGTCGCGTTCGAGTTGATCGTCGACGGGCTGAAGCATCCCTTTTTCACGTCGCGACCAAAATGAGGTCCCCTTCTCAAACGTCAGACCATACGCCGAGACGTGGTTAGGTTCCAGATCAAGGGCACGTTGAACCGTCTCTTGCCAGCTTTCGAATGACTGACCGGGGACGCCGAAGATCAGATCCAGGGAGATGTTGTGAATCACTGTGCGGAGATCTCTGACGACGCTTTCAACCTGTGCAGGAGAGTGATCGCGTTCGAGAGTCATCAGGATCGTTTCATCAAACGACTGTACCCCCAGACTGATTCGATTACAGCCGATCGCTGCCAGGGCTTCGATCCGTGACTCATCGAGCCCCTGAGGGTTGGCTTCGACAGTGAACTCGGGAATCGTCGCTTCGTCACAAGAGGAGAGTTGAAACCAGGGGAGCACAAGAGCATGAAGACTGCAAAGTTCGTCCGCAGTCAGATAGGTGGGAGTACCGCCGCCCCAATAGAGTGTGTTGAGAGGGAATGGGGGACTGCCACCAAGGGGCTGATGATGCGACATCCACAACGAGAGTTCTTGTTGAAGTCCATGGAGGTAAGCCGATTTCAAGTCATCGCGGCCGGCGACAAGCGTAAAATCGCAGTAGCCACAGCGGTGGTTGCAAAAGGGGACATGGATGTAGCAGCTTGTCGGGATCGCCATGACGCTCAGAATAACACACAGCGGTGGCGATGTCGTCTGGCTGGGATGAATTGTCGCAGTTGATCTGTGGAGGTCGTTCTGTGGGGACGTTTATTCCAGATGTGATTTCAGGCGGATCGTCAATTCCTCAACAGTAATCCCGGTGATGAGAAAGTCTTTATGGGGATGGATTTTGCCAGCCAGGAGCAGGACTTGAGATTTTTTGATTCTGAGAGATTCTGTTAAGACTGCCACAATCGCGATATTTGCTTTGCCTTTTTCCGGAGCCTGGGTAACACAGACTTTCAGACGCTGGTCATGCAGGCCTTGAATCCCGTTTTTTCGTGCGCCAGCGTGAGCCTGAACTTTCAGGATCACGCCATCGGCATGTGGATGCAGGCAACACGGGAGCATCATGGAGTCGACCTGATTTTCAGGAAGTCGGGGTGTCGAGTTGATCGATCTTGGCAGCCAGGATGAAATCGTTTTCAGAAAGCCCGTTGATGGCGTGCGTGTAGATTTCGATCATGACATGTTTGTAGCTGGTGATGTGCAGATCGGGGTGATGATTGTCGTCTTCTGCAATCTGGCCTGCCCGATTAACGAACGTCATCGCGGCCTGGAAGTTTTTGAACGTCCATTTCTTTTGCAGGCGATCCGGGCCAGCAAGATGGTCCCAGCCGGGGACTTCGGGAAGTTGGGCGTTGATTTCTGATGTCGTGAGTTTGGGAACACCCCCTTCGCAGGGAAGGCAGCGCTTTTGACTGAGTTGCTGAGCGGTTTGTGTTTCGTGAGGCATGAGCGTCATTCCCTCGCTGAAAAATTCTCTGAAGAGTTAAAAGTTCTCTGAAGTGTTTACTGTCAGATAAGTCGAAACTTCGAGTCTATCAGAATTTCTTGCTGTTCCAAAACGAGCAGATGTGAGATCGAGAATGGTTCTCACGAGATCCTAGCGCATGCTCATGGCATCGATGTCGATTTGATGTTCGATCCCGCCGATTGGTTTAGGAAAATCTGCTTTGCTGGCATGCCAGAGACGGTGGATCAGTTCGACGCAGGGTGCGGTGATTTGGAGATGAAACCGGAAGTACTGTTTCATCCGTGCAATCGACGGCGGACAGGGGCCCAGAATTCGAATGGGATTGATTTCTCCGGGGAGGAGTTCGTTGTCGTGAACGATCAAATGGAGATGTTTTCGCAGCGCTTCGGCGAGGAGAGTGGCATAGTCGAGGGTGGCATGTTCGTCCATACCTCGACAGATCACACGGGCCAGTGATGTTGAGGGGGGCATCATCTGTTCTGCACGATGGATCAGTTCCTGACGAACGAATCCATTGAAATCATGCAGAGCGGCCAGCGCAATGGCAGGTTCGTCCGGAGAGGTGGTCTGGACATAGACGCGCCCCCCTTTCTGACTGCGCCCCGTTCGACCTGCGACCTGCGAGATCAGTTGAAAGGTCCGTTCCGTGGCACGAAAGTCAGGCTGAAAAAGCATGCTGTCGGTATCGATCACACCCACAAAGGTGACGTTGGGAAAGTCGAGGCCTTTAGAGATCATCTGGGTCCCCAGAAGAATCTGAACGTGGCCGTGTCGAAAGAGTTCCAGGGCCTCATCGTGACTGCCATGTTGACGCATGGAATCGGAATCCATACGAAGTGCCCGGTAGGCAGGGAATTTGGAGCGGACTTCTTCTTCGAGTTTTTGAGTGCCAGCCCCTAAATGCTTGAGCGTGCCTTCATGACAATACGGGCATTTTTCCGGGGGCCGGGTCGCATGGTTACAGGTATGACACAGTAACTGGCCTTTGTCTTTATGCCACGTCAATGACAGATCGCAGTGAGGGCATTTGAGTTTTTCACGACACGCCGGACACCACAACACGGGTGTGAAGCCGCGCAGATTGAAAAAAAGAATGACTTGTCCATCGTGTTCGAGAGCATGTTTGATTCCCTGTTCCATCGTGCGGCCAATCAGATGACGATGCTTGTTGATGAGGGGATCGTTGAGAGTGTCGACCAGATCGACACGTGGCAGAATCAGGCCATCGATTCGCTTTGGCATCTTGAGCAGTTGATAGTGGCCATGCTTGGCTCGGTAACAGGCTTCCAGTGACGGAGTCGCAGAGCCGAGGACAAGGGGAATCTGTTCGACCTGTGCACGTCTGTCGGCGACGTCGCGGGCATGGTAGCGGGGGGTGGAATCCTGTTTGAACGTCGTTTCATGTTCTTCATCGATGATGATCAGGCCCAGCCTGGGGAGAGGAGCGAAGATGGCGCTGCGTGCGCCGACAACGACTTGAACCTCTCCTGCAAAAATACGTTGCCACTCGTGATGACGTTCAGAATCGGAGAGGTGAGAGTGAAGGACAGCGACCTCATCAAAGCGACTGCGAAAACGCCGGATTGTCTGTGGCGTGAGGCTGATTTCCGGTACGAGAACGATCGCCTGCTTGCCGACGGCGGTCACGGCCTGAATGGCCTGAATGTAGACTTCGGTTTTCCCACTCCCCGTAGCGCCATGGAGTAGAAACGTGACATGTTGACGATTGTGGACAGCGTTGACGATCGAGCTCAGGCAGCGCTGTTGATCGGGATTGAGCGTGAGGTTCGGTGTCCGCTGATAGGTTTGGGCGTCGCGAGCTTTGAGCTGACGTTGTCGCTGCGTAGTCAGCCAGCCTTTCTTCAGCAGGGTTTTGATCGGGCCAGGGCCACAGTCTGCCAGACTCGTCAGGTCCACGCCAGTCAGCCAGTCGTCATGCTGCATCAGAATGGTGATGAGCTGACGTTGTTTGGCAGGGAGCTTGGCGAGTTGCTCGGGAGTCCACTGCTGATGAGCTTCGTCGAGTTGGTAGTAGGTCAGCTCACGCGTGCCCGAGTTTTTTTTGACCCCTGCAGGGACAACGCCTTCAATCACCTGACCCCAACCAGCCAGATAACGCTCTGCGATCCAACGCGTCAATTCGAGCATTTTCTCGTCCATCAGGGGCTGCGTGTCGAGCACTTCAGCAACCTGTTTGAGTCGAGACCGTCGGTGAACATCGTCGGAGGTGGCATGCCGGATGCCGACGCAGTAGCCGATGAGAAGTTTGTCGCCGCGTCCAAAAGGAATGCGGACACGCATACCGGCTTTCAGGTGAGGGCTGAGCGACTCGGGGAGGAGGTAGTCAAAGGGTTCGTCGAGGGGTCTGTTGACGACGACCTGAGCGATCTGGAATTCCGTCAGCTCGGCCTGCTCCCATTTCGGAATTGGCTGCAGATAGGGATCAGGATCAAACAGGGAATGAGTCATGCGGAGCTTCGAAGCCGATCGGCCAGGGAGGCGCTGTCGTTAAGAACATGCAGGAAGAACGGACCGAGGTACGTGCTTCCAATAGGAAAACAGGTTAA
>JBGSVC010000515.1:0-3166 GCA_041753175.1 Planctomycetaceae bacterium | reverse complement strand
GGCATGGGGACTGTCTTGGGTGTGTGGTGTGGAATTCAGTTAATCCAAATTGCAAATCCGAGGAAATTACCTCGGAACATGTCGTTGAATGAGTCCCAGGTTTCTTCGGAGGTACAAGTACCGGGTACATAATAGGGTTTGATGAGATCGCCTTGAAGGTACATGATAGGATCGAAATGAGAGGGAGGGTTAGTCATCAAAGTTTTGAGATTAATGCCTTTCGAGATCGCCTCGGGTTCGAACCGTTCCAGGTTGGGATGAGGGATGAGCAATTTGCCTTCGAGTATGTTTTCGGATTCGTCGAGAAACTGATGCCAGGTTTGAATCTGTTCGACAGACAGTCGGATATCCAGGATTCCTGTTTGTTGAGGGTTGGGAAGCCATTCGTGATTGTTATCGGTTTCCAAAGCGGCTGCTTCGAAACATTGCCGGCTAAGAGCGATGACTTGTTTGAAATGTTGACGACAATCTTCGTAACGTTTGGGCTCGTTGACTTTGAAATTGAGCTCGTGGATTCCTGCAATCAGTTGAATAATATCGATCATGTTATTGTTATCATATTTCGGAACTGGCCAGGCATCTTTGGGGTCGCTGTAGAATAGATAGCCGAAGAGCTCGAAGAAGTGTTGGTAGTCATGGGCGAGAATGAAATCGGACATGGCAAGCATGAGGTGGCAATAACCACGCAGCCAATAGACGTCGGTTTGATCGAAGCCGATTTTTAATGTTTTGATTGAATCAAGAGCGATGTCGCCATCTTGTGATTGTCCGGGGAGAGTTCGCGCCAGGCGAGGGTTGAGAGCAAACACGATTCTGGCGAGACGCTCGTGGATCTCGATTTTCTGATCACCATTTTCATCGATACCAAATAACAAAATCGGAACGTCTAATGTCGACGAGGATTTGTTGATTGTTGCAAGCAGGTTGTCTGCTGTGGTCAATTCATTCTGGAAGGAAATCAACAGCTCTCTGAGATTTTGATAAGTGACAGGTTGGGGATTGGGATTATGGGAGACAGGGAATCGCATGAATGGAACTTGAAGTCGTTGGTTATTGGCACCGAAGCGATATTGTGCTTGAGCGAGCGTCTCAAGAGCCCGCGCGAATTTTGTCAGTCCGATCGCCATCTTGACGTCATCAGAGGGGTTTGCGATCTGATTGAGTTGGGAATCGATTTGTGTGAGTGTCTTGGTTTCCATCATCTTTTCAAATTGTGATGAGAACTCCTCACCTTGAACAGAGTTGCCGACAAGACAGACAAACACCAAAAGGCAGACGGGCAATTTCATACAGGCTCCTCCATTTTGAACTGGCTCAGACACACAGCAGGTGTCATTGTAACACAATTTCAATCCGCAACAGGGACTGTGTGGTCGGGAACCGAAAACTCATGGTCATCGAACGGTCGAGTAACTTTGACCAGAACGCGATCGATGATCTGGCGGGCAGTGGTAATGGCGTCCAGGTCGTAGCGGATTTCGCCGTCTTCGGTGGCGCCGTCGCTGTGGCCGATGAGTTCGAGCAATGCCCAGCCATTCTGGTCGGCACGAATATCGGCTGCATAAATGAGCGAGGGTTGTCCGATCATGGGTTCTGGGTAGTCGAGATTGGGATCGCCAGAGAGATTGACTTCGATGTAAATGTTGAAGTCGCTACTGCTCGAAATGAGCTGTTTGTCGATCGAGAAACTATGATTCTCAGTGGCTCCGGAATAGGCATCGACTTTCTGTTCAGGGTCATCGACAGGTTCGAGACCATTGACGAGCGTGTAGCGGTGTCGCCAGATGGGGAGGATGTGGTGCCGAGGAACTTTCTGACCGGCCCATTGTGGAAAGTCCGAGTAGGAGATCGATTCGCTGAGATAAAACGTTTCGATCAGACTGCCTGTGAGGCTTTCGGCCCAGATGGCGATTGCCAGCGGGCCCTGGTCCTGGATGACGTCTTCGTTGAGGAGGACTTCAAATTCAATGACGCCCTGAGGCTTTTGATCGGTGGTGTGGAGGGCTTGAATTCTTGTGGGCCTTTCGAGAACGACGGTATTGTTATCGACTCGGAAAATCTCCGATCGATGGCGAGATTCGTAACCTTGGGATATGATTTCAGGAATGGGGGAGACGTTGGCGTAGGCAAGTGCAAACAGTCCAACCCAGCCGAGAAATAGCAGCCCGAGCATACTCCAGATCTGGAAGGCTTGTGAGCGCGATTTGTGCTTACTGAGGATCGTGATGAAATAGCGGGTGCGGGTCGCCAGATGCAGGACGACGAAGATCGTTGTTGTCAATCCAAAGATGATATGTAAGCGAGCAGTCACTATAGAAAACGGAAACACAAACGACGCCAGCCCTGTCCAGGCCAGCGTCGTGAAAGAAAACAAAAGTCCAAAGTTGATAAGGTGTCGAAACATGAAATTGGCTGAGTATTGTCTGGCTATTTGCTCTGCTCTGGTCGGTCTAGTGTGGTCGGTCTGCTCTAGCCGGTCTAGTGTGACATTGATCCTCAGGACTGATAGCCCGTGAGTTCTTTGAGATCGGAAAGATGGTGTTGATAGACCTGACGCGGTGTGATCTCATGTTTGTGACAAATGACAGCGGCCATGCCCACTGCGACTCCCATTTGACCGGTCGTATTTTGTACACGGGGGCCACCCAGGCCAATGTGGCTACAACTGAAGCACCGACCGGCCATCATCAGGTTATCAATATTCTTTGAGTAGAGGCAGCGGAACGGAATATAGTAGTTTTTATTCGCTGGTTTACGAAACAATGCCGTCGTGCGGAAGTCAACTGGGGAACCAGTCAACGCGTTTTGGTAATGGACATCGATGGCACGGGTTTCTGTGACGACAGAGTCATCGAACTCGACACTCTCGGCTGCATCCTTCATCGTATAGATATAGTCGCCCATCAGTCGACGCGATTCACGTTTGCCAGCAATGAAGGCGACCCAGGTCAATGCAAGCGTGGCATTTTTGGGGCTGCGCTTGGCATTGGCAAAAGTGCCGTAGATCGCGCGAAACATATGGTCGCGTATTTCTTCGGCGTCGTTAATCTGGTCAAGTGTGTTGGAGGAGAATTCCCAGTCCCAGTCGCCCCGGGTTTCGGTATGGTCTTTGGCGACGGGCATGGCCCAGGGAACTTCGGGGAACTTGACTCGTTGATTTCTAACC
>JBGSVC010000514.1:0-4643 GCA_041753175.1 Planctomycetaceae bacterium | reverse complement strand
TGGTGTTCATGTCTCGTAAAGACTTACTGAGTTTTGAAGAGATCGCCCGTTTTGTGGCTGTGGTCGCGGGCCATGGTGTGCGAAAGATTCGATTAACGGGAGGTGAGCCACTGGTGCGTCAGGACTTGCCCAGGCTCGTGGAGATGCTCGCGGCGATCGAAGGGATTGAAGATATTGGATTGACAACGAACGGGATTTTGCTGGCTGATCAGGCTGAGGCGCTGCGGGCGGCGGGTTTGAAACGGATCAACATCTCTCTGGATGCATTGGACCCGGTCAAGTTTGAGCAGATCACCCGTCGGAGCGGTTATGAAAAAGTGTTGGAAGGGATTGATGCAGCGCGTCGGGTTGGGTTTGATCCGATCAAGATTAATGCCGTCAGTATTAAGGGCATGACGGAATCGGAACTGGTGCCGTTTGCCAATCTGGCGCGATCGACAGGTCTGGAAGTTCGGTTTATCGAGTTCATGCCTCTGGATGCGGATAACCGTTGGGAACGCGAGCAGGTGTTGTTTGCTCAGGAGATCATCGAGATTTTGAGTCGAGAAGTCATGCCGTTAATGCCAGTCGTACAAGAGGACACTCATGCACCGGCGCTGGATTATCAGTTTGCCGATGGACAGGGACGAATCGGTTTTATTGCGTCTGTGTCACATCCCTTTTGCCAAAGCTGCAATCGATTTCGATTGACAGCCGATGGCATGCTGCGGAATTGTCTGTTTTCGCATGACGAGACAGACATCAAGACTTTGATACGAAACGGCGGAACCGATGAGGAGATTGCGTCAGCCGTGAAGCGCTCGATTGAAGCCAAGTGGGAAGGTCATGAGATAAATACGTCGCGCTTCATCAAACCTGATCGTGCCATGTATTCGATCGGAGGTTGATCGATGTCATCACCACAGGATCGTGAACTCTATCTGGATAACGCGGCGACGACGTATCCCAAACCAGAGAGTGTGTGTCAGGCTGTCGACCGCTTTGTGAGGGTGCAGGGTGGGGCATATGGGCGTGGGGGGCACCAACGAGGTCAGCAAGCCACGGCGCTCGTCGAGCAGACACGAAGGTTGCTTTCGGATTTGTTGGGCATCATCTCACCCAGTCAGCTCGTCTTTACAGGCAGTGGAACGGATGGATTGAATATGGCGATTCATGGTCTGCTCAAGCCGGGCGATCATGTGATAACGACGCTGTTGGAACACAATTCCGTGTTGCGTCCGCTGGAGTATCTGAGGAGGCTGGGTGTGATCACGACCACACTACTGGCTCCCGGTGAGGATGGACGGATGGACCCGGAGTTGGTTCGGGAACACCTCCTGCCTCAAACGCGACTTGTCTGTTGTACGCATGCTTCCAACGTCACGGGGATCCTGCAGCCGATTGAGTCGATTGGTCGGATCTGTCGGGAGGCCAATGTCGTGTTTCTGGTCGATGGGGCGCAAACAGCCGGACATGTGGAGATCTGTCTGAAGGAACTTCCGGTTGATCTGTTTGTGACGTCAGGACATAAGGGGCTGTTAGGGATTCTAGGGACGGGGTTACTCTATCTGAAGTCGGGTCTGGAACAGGAGATTGATCCGTATCGTCAAGGGGGGACGGGGACACGCTCTGCAGAGTTAGATATGCCAGGAGAGATGCCTGCACGTTTTGAAGCTGGAAACCACAACCTTCCCGGAATTGCCAGTTTGGGAGCCGCGGCTGAGTATTTGAATCGGACAGGAGTGGGGGCCCTTCACAAACATCTCTGTGAGCTGACAGATCAAGCGATCTTGCAGTTACGAGACATCGAGGGTGTGCGGATCATCCATCAGCAGACCAGTCGTGATCTCCGGGTCGGGTTACTGAGTTTTGAGTTTGAGAGCATCGAACCACAAATCGCAGGGATGATTTTGGATGAGTCGTTTCAGATTCAGGTCCGGACAGGGTTGCATTGTGCGCCGCTGGTCCATCGTCATCTCGGAACGTTTGAGCGTGGCGGGACGGTGCGGGTGAGCTTTGGGGCATTCAATACGCGCGAGGATGTTTCACGCTTGGTGAAAGCGGTGGAACAAATCGCGCGCAGCTAAGTGGATGATTGGTCATCGTGGTTAAATCTCGAATGTGTCGTGAAATTGTGGAATGATGGGATCTTCGTCGCAGTAATCACGGATGGTGCCAGCCAGCGATTTGGCCGCTTCGGTTTCGCCGTGGACTAGGAAGCATTTTCCGATTCCCCCGTGTTGGGAGGCGGCCTCAAACCACCATTTGAAGTCTTCGACATCGGCGTGAGCGGAGAAGCCATCGAGGCGTTCGATCTTGGCGTTGACTTCATATTGTCGGTCGTGGATTTTGACAAAGGCTTGACGATCGGCGAGGTGACGTCCGAGAGTTCCGGGAGCCTGATAGCCGACGAGCGCGATGGCATTCTCGATCGATTGAACGGCGTGTTTGATGTGGTGAACAACCCGTCCACCTTCACACATGCCTGAGGCAGAGATGACGACAAGAGGGCCTTTGCGCTGATTGAGTTCGATACTTTCTTTCTGGCTGCCGACATACACCAGACCGGGGAAACCAAAGGGATCTGCATCTTTTTGGAGGACGCGTTGAACGTCGGAATCCATGACGTTCAAATGATCTCGATAGACGGCTGTGACGCGGGTCGCCAGGGGACTATCGATATAGATAGGGATACGTGGGAGACGGCCCTCGTTCATCAGGTCGTTGAGGAAGTAAACGAGGTTTTGTGTGCGCCCCAGACTGAACGCGGGGACGACGACCTTGCCATCAACGACGATGGCTTCCTGGAAAATGCGGAGAAGTTCACTTTTGAGATCGGAAGCGGGAGGGTGGATACGGTTGCCATAGGTTGATTCGCAGATGAGAACATCGCAGCGTTCGATGGTTTGAGGGTCGCGGAGGACGGGCGTTTCCCGTCGACCGAGGTCTCCGGTGAACACGACTCGCTTCCATTCACCTTTCTCGAGAATATCGAGTTCGACGATGGCAGAACCGAGGATATGCCCCGCTTCGAGAAATCGGAGTTTGATGTCGGGGCCGAGTTGTTCCCAGACGCCATAGTTTTGAGGGCGGACGACTTTGCGAAGCTGTTTGACATCGTCTTTGTCGTAGAGAGGCTCAACGGAAGGGTGTCCGGGGTGAAGTTTGCGGGCGAGGTATTTGCTGTCTTCTTCCTGAATATGGGCTGAGTCTGCGAGCATGAGATCCATAACGTCGGCGGTGGCGCTGGTGCAGTAGAGTTCGCCTCGGAATCCAAAACGCATCAGTCGGGGGAGATTGCCGCAGTGATCGATATGGGCATGAGAGAGGATGACGGCATCGAGATGCTGCGGCTGGCAATGAAAGCGTTCATTTTTCAAGCGAGATTCACGACGAGGGCCTTGAAAGAGTCCACAATCGAGCAGGATGCGTCGGTGGTCGGTTTCGATGAGGTGTTGACTGCCCGTCACTTCACCGGCGGCCCCGAGGAAGGTAATTTTCATGAATGGAGACTTTCTTGAAAGATTTCGTCACTTTTGATGTATTTTATCTGATTGTCGAGGTTTGAGCGAATCCACCCGGTTTCTTCAAATGAGGCTTGGTTTGGCTGAATTGTTGGGGACTTTCAGCCGATCTTCACTCAGAACCGGATGCATGTTATAACCCGCCGCTTTGGTGTGCGAAAAACCCTCTGGTGACGAAAGCCAGCCTTGATCAATACATTGACTGTTCCCACATCTGACCGTCCTGTGGAAGTCCAATCTGCTCATCTGGTGGGCATTGGGGGCTCAGGGATGAAGAATCTGGCATTGCTGCTGGCGTCACGCGGAATCACGGTGACGGGAAGTGATGCACACATGCCGACAGAAACGATCTGTCGGTTGGCTGAGGAAGGGATCAGGGTATCCGGGGAGCATGATGCATCGCATGTTTGCTCTCAGACGAGTGTGTTGATATACAGCAAAGCAGTGCCGGAAGACAACCCGGAACGCGCTGCGGCGGTGTTGGCAGAAATCCCCCAGTTTTCCTATCCGGAATTTCTGGGTGTCCTATCGTCTGTTCATCGCACCTTAGCGATTTCCGGTACTCATGGAAAAACGACGACGACGGCATTATTAGGTTGGATACTGGATCAGGCGGAGACTCCTGTCACCACGATCATGGGGGGTGATTATCAGGATGGGACGGTGCTGTTGTCGGAACAGCCTGAGGCGGTTCTGGTGGTGGAGGCGTGCGAATTTACTGAGAGCTTTTTGCATCTGGATGCCAATGCGGCTGTCATTCTCAATATCGAAAGCGATCATTTCGATTGTTTCGAAAGTTGTCTGGCGACAACCCGCTCGTTTGCCAGATTTGCTGAGAACGTCTGTCGTGACGGTCGTTTTCTGTTGATTGAACAACGTGCCCTGGAGCAGATCCGTCAGTTGGAAACGTCTGCCGAGCTCGGTGAGCGCTACGAGACGTTTTCTTTGGACCATGATGCTGAGGCTGACTGGACGGTTTCTGATCTGGCGTGTGTCGCGGGGGGAACTCAATTTCGGTTGCAGCATCAGCGCAAGGATCTGGGATCATTTTTCCTGCCTCTGCCCGGGATGCATATGATTGCTTCTGCAGTGGCGGCTGTGTGTCTGGGATTGCAGCAGGGGATTGAGTTGGATGTCCTC
>JBGSVC010000513.1:0-3355 GCA_041753175.1 Planctomycetaceae bacterium | reverse complement strand
CCGGAATTGGATAAGCTTGCCGACGGTTCCTTTGGAAAAACAACTCTCGGTCAAGTGGTGACGCATTTGCTGATCAAGACTGATAAGACCGAAGCCGAGACTCTCGACCAGTTTGAAGATGCCCCAGGCTGGGGAGATGCGCCCACCTCTGGGTCAACGGCGACTTCTTCAGGTTCGGTTGCAGCCAGCGACTGGGGGAATTTCTCAGGTTCTCCCTCTGCGATGCCGACAGAAACAGGGGGTTCGTCGAACGTGATGCCGATTGGTTCCTGGAAAGAAGTGCCGATGGTTCAAGGAAGCCAGACGAATGCCAATTCCGGAAATGGATTCAGCCCTGCACAATCAAACGCGTTGGCAAATCGTCTGTCTTCGATGGGAAGTGAAATGACATGGCAGGGTGCCGTCGATCAACTCAATCAACTGGGGATTCGAGATTATCATCTCAAACCTGGTGTTCGTCCCGGCGATTTTTATTTTTACTGCCGTTATACACCGATCGATAATCCTCAACTTTCCATTCGTTATGAGGCAGAGGCGGATGATCCGCTGAAAGCGGTGGCCAATGTCTTGCAGCAAATTGAGACGAGTCGACTGCTGGCCAATCGTTCGTCGCTTTAGTACGTGTAGTGCGTTTCTATGAGGGCGATTGATCGTTTTTCTTCTATGATTTCCACCTTGCGCGGCTAGTGCCCGCTGCGATGCACCGCAGAGAACTCGAATGAGACAGGATATCAATCACGCTTGGAATCGAAATCAACGCGGTTGGGCAAATTCCAATGACGTTCAGAATTCACAGGCTTGGACTCGAAACTTTTTCTGTCGCCAGCCTGCATCGAGAACATCCCCTGACGACAAGATTTCTTTAATCCGCTCCGTCAAGCAGGCACGGTTGGAAGCAGTGCTGATTTGTTGCGACAAACCAATCTCGCTGGGCAAGCTCACTCAATATGCGTTGCTGGCCGATGCCAAAGAGACAAGAGAACTCCTTGACCAACTCAATGCCATGTATGATTTCGCCAGAACGCCTTATCGAGTTGAGAAGCTCGCTGTCGGTTATCAATTGATGACGCGCAGCGAATATGGTTTTTGGCTTTCACGCATGCATGACCGCAAACAGGAACAGACTCTTTCGGAGTCTGCACTTGAGACATTGGTCATCATTGCCTATCGACAACCGCTGACGCGGGCCGAAATCGAAGCTGTTCGGGGAGTGCAGTGTGTCGAGCTTATTAAAGTCTTAATGGAAAAAGGACTGGTGAAAATAGCAGGACAGGCCGATGCGTTAGGACGCCCCTATCTGTATGCGACGACAAAGAAGTTTCTAGAAATCTACGGGCTTCAAAATCTTAATGAGCTGCCCATGGGGGAAGCCTTACGCGTCAAAGACGCTTGCGATACAAATCTACCAGAAGAAATGCTCACTTCTGAAAATGCGTCAGAAGAGTCTTCTGACGCTGCTTAATTTCAGTCCTTTCGACTCATTCGTGACTGGTGACTTACCACTTGAGCCATCAATAGTTATCAAGCTCAAAGAATGTCTTGACAACTGTTGTTGAAACAATAGAATGCCCGGGTGCATTTTTTCTGCCACGATTCGTTTAGCGAGACGCTATGAGAACTACCCAATTACCAGTCCGATATCTGTTCGGGCTCTGGCTTCTGGCCTTTTATGTCGCGTGGCTGTGCATTGTTATTGGGGGGGACTACTGGAATCAGGTGCTGGCCCATTGGCCAATCGCTGTCGCGATGTCATTCGGATCTTATGTTGCAGGCTCGACACCCATGGGAGGAGGAACCGTGGGTTTTCCGGTGCTCGTACTTTTGTTTGATCTTCCCGGATCTTTGGGACGGAATTTCGGGTTAGCGGTGCAATCCATTGGTATGGTTTCAGCAAGTATCTATATCCTGAGTCAACGACAGAAAGTTGACTGGGATTTATTAAGGCCGGCGTGTTATGGAGCACTCGTGGGCACTCCTCTGGGAGCTGCATTTGTGGCACCTTATGTTCCAGATTTGTGGGTCAAGCTGATTTTTGCCATCGTTTGGGCCAGCTTTGGGATCATGCATCTGGTCAAGCTCAAAGAACTCGTAGCTGCCAAAGGGCAGGATCATGCACCAGGCGATATGGCCTCGGTGTTTGGTTGGAGCATCGGCATCACCGGTGGAGTGGTTTCTTCAATTACCGGAGTCGGAATCGACATGATTCTGTATGCGGTTATGGTGCTCATGTACCGCGCCGATTTGAAGGTTTCGATACCGACATCGGTGATTATTATGGCCTGGACCTCATTAATCGGAATTGCCTCCAACAACATGCTGGCGATGTTTGATCCGTCTCTCTATCGAGTCGATCCGGAAGTTTTTTATAACTGGCTGGCAGCAGCACCGGTCGTCGCGTTGGGAGCACCCTTTGGAGCGATTGTAGTAAACCTGATTTCTCGCACGCCAACGCTGATTATCGTCTCCATATTGTGTCTGATGCAATTTCTCTGGACGGTGTATAAAGAGCAGGTGGGGGGGTGGGCATTGGCAGGGTCGGTCGTGGCAATCGTGATTATGAATGGCATTTTCATGGCGCTCTATCATTATGGCCATAGGAAAATTACCGGCGTCCAGCCAGATCTGTCGGCAGTCGAGGCAGTATCAACGGGAATGTGAATTGGCAGATCACTTGGGAACTGCTTTCTTCTTACGACAGGCATCCGAGCAATAAATGACATGCTCCCAATCACGTGCCCACTTTTTTCGCCATTGAAAAGGGCGCATACAAACAGGGCAAATTTTGGTAGGTCGATCCGGTTTGTGTCTCATAATTGACTGGAGAGGGTTGCCGGTTCATGCTTTTCAAGATGAGGCTCTTCTGGACTGCGTGAAGATCGATTCGGCTCGTCATCATCATCGTCATGCTCTTTGAAGGTCAGAAGTCGGGCAACAGCGGCACGTGCTTCCATTGTCAAACTGAATAAGACGGGCACCAAAATCAATGTGAAGACCGTCGAAATGACCAGTCCTCCCAGCACGACACTTCCCAATCCTCGATAAAGCTCACTGCCTGCCCCGGGGAAAATAACAAGGGGCAATAGTCCCAAAACTGTAGTTGTCGTCGTCATAAAAATGGGTCGAATACGCGTACTGACACTTTCAAGAATCGCCCGGCGCGGTGTCATTTGATCTTCTCGAATGTGATTGAGCGATTGATGCACGATCAAAATGGGGTTGTTCACGACGGTCCCAATCAGGATCACAAACCCCAGCATGGTTAACACGTCAAGCGGCTGCGGGATAAAAAGATTCAAGAGCGTCAATCCAAGAATTCCCCCAACTGCTCCCAACGGGACACTAAAAATAATGACCA
>JBGSVC010000512.1:0-2000 GCA_041753175.1 Planctomycetaceae bacterium | reverse complement strand
CCGGATCGGTGCCCGCTGGTTTAGTCACAATCTGACATCCCAACCTCTGGCTCCACATTGTCAATTGCTCCACAGCGGCCGCTCGAAACGTATCCCCGGCGGCTAATACAACTTTTTTGCCATGCGATGTCAGGAGCTTAGCCAGTTTGGCAATCGACGTTGTTTTCCCTGCTCCATTGACTCCCGCGATTAAAATCACTGTTAAGCCGTTGGCCTGCAGATTCAACGGCGATAACGGATTCTCGGCATCATAAACCTGATGACCGTTTCCTTTGAGCAATTCCTTTAATTTCGTCTTTACGGTCTCCCAGATGGCATCGACCTGCACCGTTCGTCCTAAATGCTTTTTACGCAATTCTTCGATAATCTCATCTGCTGCTGAAACGCCCATATCTGTCTGAATCAACCGCGCTTCGAAATCCACCAGATGGGACTCTGTCAGGATCTCACCATTGCGAAACAAATCGCGTACATCTGTCTGCAAAACCTGTTTGGTTTTTTGCAAACCTTGTTTTAATTTATCAAACCAACCCATGATGTATCCCAGTCTCACAAAGCAAAACAGCTTGAAAATCCGACGCTTCGAAACTCCAGGCCATATTCCAAATCCACACCGTTAACAGGAATTTGACGGCCAGAGAAGTCTATTTGTGAGTCTAAAGCAATTCTCAAATTAGAAAAGAGCAGCGCACGTCAGAACATGCAAGAAATCCACCTTTCAACGATCCATCCTCAGCGAGATCCTACAAAAAAACACCCAGCGTATCCTTTCGAAAACACTGGGCGAGGATTCAATTGATGAGAGAAATCTCTAAATCAGGCTACTTAAATGTGGCTTCGGTAAAAACCTTCATTCTCACGTCGATCGGATCCAGCCACTTTCACAATCTTGTTATACAACCCCAAGATCAGAAATGTCGGTGCCCACTGCCCCACGAAGAGTGCATCGTGCGTCCGACCGGCCATTTTGAAATATAACGCCCCTCCGATCGACCCCAGTGCTGCCCACAAAAAGGCATCTGAAGGAATCTGTGCAGTCTGATGCTCAATCATCTTTGCAAGAGATCCCTCATGAATTGGGGCCTCAGATCGAGTTTCGAAATGTTCACGTGTCATCGCCATGGTTAATCTCCTCAAGTATTAGTCATCATCCCTGAACGAAACATTTATTGTTGATCAACATCATGTATGCTCAATTAACAAGACGGTTCTAAACTTTTTAGCAATCATGTTTTAACAGTCATGTTACGATTGAATCGCCACGTCACGACTTTCAATTACCGGGAATATTCCTGGTTTTTCTTTCGAGTCTGAGCGGCTTTCTTGGCTGACGCTGACCGTTCTTGTGGTGTGCGAGAAGCTGATGCAGCGCCTCCTTTTTGGCCTCCCCGTCGACTCGAAACCTGAGTATCCTTTCTTCCTCGCCCACTTCCTGACAGATTTCCTCCGCCCGATTCCTTGTTGACCGTTGCCCAGGCAATTCGCTCTGCCTCATCTTCTGATCGGCCACTCTCCTCATAACTTTCAGCGATGTGCTCGGCTTTGCGTTTTTGCTTATCCGTATATTTACTTTTATCACCACGTGGCATGGGACGAACTCCTTAAGAAGATGAGCGTTTGAGATCGCAAATAAATTCCCGTGTCACTTCCGAAGATTTAACGACCGTTACGGAGTTAATACGACTTTGATGCACTCGCCTTTGTTCTCATAAAAAGTTTCATACGCTTCGGGGGCTCGCGACAACGGATAACGATGCGTGATGATATAGCTCGGATCAAACCCGGGTTTTCCATTTCCCTGCACGCTTTCCACCAAACGATCGAGATAACGATGCACGTGAGTCTGCCCCATCTTGATTGTTAATGCTTTTGCAAAAGCCGCCCCAAACGGGAACTTATCAAGATACCCCCCATATACGCCTGGAACACTCACCGTCCCACCCTTGCGACACGCCGTGATTGCTTCCCGTAAGACATGCAGCCGATCTGTTGAGAGCATG
>JBGSVC010000511.1:0-2838 GCA_041753175.1 Planctomycetaceae bacterium | reverse complement strand
TGAAATACCCGACGCCATGACAGATTCAAATACACCAACCCCGCATCCATGGTATACAGAGGGACTTCAATTTTCTTGCACTCAATGTGGAAATTGCTGCACTGGTTCTCCCGGTGCAGTCTGGGTCAATGATGACGAACTCCAGCAAATTGCAGACTTCCTGCACGAACCCATCGGCGCAGTTCGTCTCCTGGCGACCAAATTCTCACAAGGCAAAGTCTCCCTCAAAGCTTTCCCCAATGGCGATTGTTTCTATTTTGATCCCCGCGCCAGACGCTGCACAATCTACCCGGTTCGTCCGATACAGTGTCGTACTTGGCCTTTCTGGAACCGACATCTTCAATCTCCTGAACATTGGGAAGACCTCAAAACCTCCTGCCCCGGCGTTGGCAAAGGTGATCTGATTCCCCTCACCATCATCGAACGGCAAAAACAAGCCTCGCCCATTTGATCTCTTTCACTAGACATCTGGACCTCAGGACACCCACACCTCCATGACAACAGAAGCCTTCTCCCAACTTCAAAATCTCTATAAACGCCTTCATGACAAGATTGAGTCGCATCATCCTGTCTGCCAGATCAGCGGAAAGTGCTGTCGCTTCCAGGAATATGGTCACACCCTCTTCCTCTCTCAAATCGAAGCCGACCTGCTCGTCAGCGAAGGACTTCCACCTGACTCTATCATCGACGACGCCTCTTGCCCTTTTCAAGTCGGGAATATTTGCACAGCTCGAGAGAAAAGACCACTCGGCTGTCGGGTCTATTTCTGCGATCCCTCCTACACTGGCGTCGCCGAACAACTCACCGAAGAGTTTTTAGACGAACTCAAAGACCTTCACACTCTCCACGGACAAAATTGGAACTATGGCCCATTGAGTCAACACCTCCAGAACCATAAGTCCACCTCGGAAAATCCCAACGAGCGCTTATTTTAACCTCGCTAATAAATAGCCCTTGCAGCTCGATTCAGGCACACGACAGACGGTTTTTTCTCGACGTCAATCGTCCCTGTTTCCGCCCACTAAGCCACCCTCCAAACCGGAAAAAGAGAATTGATCGGGTTGACAGTTCCTGAACTGCCATCGTAAACTATAGCCGTTACTTGTTGTTATTTCATTATTTGCACAAGATGGACGGCTTTCAAACACACCGGTTTCTGCCGTTATTACTGTAGTTGTTGAATCTGTGTTCTTGTTCACAACTGTTGTTCCTTCGTGACTCGTTGGGTCTGATTTAAGCCCCATATTGTTTGGAGAAGTCCTGTGACCAAAAAAGAAATCGTCAAACAAATTTCTGACGAGATGGGCGAAACCCAACTGAAAGTCAAAGACATCGTTCAAAAGACTTTTGACGCCATCATCAAAACATTGGTCGAAGATTCCGAACACCGTATCGAACTGCGTAATTTTGGCGTCTTCGAGGTTAAAAAGCGCGCCGCCCGAAAAGCCCGAAACCCACGCACAGGAGATCAGGTTTTCGTCGGATCCAAGTTCGTCGTCACCTTTAAGCCGGGCAAAGAAATGGAAGAAAAAGTCCGCGAACTCGAACGACTCGAAGACGAACGCTTTAATGCCTCTGAAGCAAAATCGGCTCCCCAGACCCCCACGTCCGCCCCTCAAGCCAACCAAAGCCCCTACAACTCTCAGCCAAGCCCGACGACATATCAGTCCAATTCTGAACCAAATCACTCCTCCGGCAATACTTACGGCTCTCAGCCAGGTTCAAACTACAATCACTCTTCCACCATGGGGTGATTTAAACGCGCCCCTGCACTCTCGAAACTCACAGCCGTCCATCAAAGACGGCTTTTTCTATGCCTTCACTATACGAATTCACAAAATCAATACTTGAAATCACGCTCTAAACAAGTTGTAACTATCTAAATAGTAGAGAGATACGAATTGTGATGTCTTACACAATCCATGAGATGTCTCATGTCTCTTCCGCTGAAAAGGCTCTTCTTAGGCGCTATTGCTGTCCAAAAAACTGCCATAATCCCTAAAAACAGAAAAATCAGAACACTTTAACTCAAGCACAACCCACCACCCGCCGATAATTCCCTGTGAGCAGACCAATTGTGGTTAACAGGCGAAAACACTTTCCCACCTCAACCCACACCACTTCTGATTCTCATCACGTCTACGAATCATTCCGTTTTCGAAAAATCAAGTCAGCACGACATGATCGTCGTCGCCACACTTGATTCCATCTGAACATTCAAACTGCCAGACGAAAACCATACTGCGTCTACCCTGTTAGAGGACTCATGGAGGAGATCATGCGACGTTTCATTCTTGCGACTGTTTTGTTCGCGGTCGCTTCGACTCAATCGGGATGTATCGTTCCGATTTGGTCAGCGTCTCCCGACCAACGGGCTCGTCAGTTGATCTTCACCTCGGAAGGTTATCGACATATCCCCGAAATCTGGGAACGCATCTGGGGGCTCGAACTCCCCGATTTGGCAACACCCTATCGCACACACGGCGGCGTCATCTAAACCAGACGACGTTTCTCATTGCGGGTGAGGACGGCGCGCAAAGTGGCACATAAGTGGCAGAAACGACCAATCGCCACCACTGATACACTCGACGCCAACTAACCATGACTTAGCAACTTCGTCAACCATACGTCTCGATAATCCCCGTCTCATACGGGGAAGCATCGTGACGCCCCTGCCTGAAATGCACCGAAAGCTCAATCCCTTGGTTGTCCTCCCTGCGAGGACCCGTTAGCATGCAAACACGCAAACATTGATCGTTTCTGTTTCGCTTGCTAACGAAAATCTACCGTGAATCGACTCGCTGTCCAACTCAACAGGCTTTCGCTGAAAAATCCCGT
>JBGSVC010000510.1:0-6672 GCA_041753175.1 Planctomycetaceae bacterium | reverse complement strand
TTGACACGCCAGCCAACCCAATAAAAAATAGACAGTCACAAGGAGGGCGAAGCTTAGAGCGTAGAGAGGCGCGGAAAATTCGTTCAGCCAATGCAAAGGAAGAGCCAGCAGGAGGCCCCACAGGCTGCCGATTGTTCCCGGGGAGAGTCTGAAATAGCCGACACCCATGCCGGTGGCGATTACAATCGCGATCCTGTGTCGCAATTTGATGGTCAACAATTCTGTAGACTCTGTCATCTCGATCTTTCCATTGGCACATATTGATTGACACACTATACTCCAGATGCGTCGTTGGTCGAGCCTTGGGCAAGGTCAGTGTTGATATTCCAAATGATTGCCAGACCGGCATTTCGGCAATATTGTTGTCATGTCAGGCCTCAGTCGGATCTTTTTCATAGCAGTAAAGGTGGCTGGTATGGCTGAAGAAGCCAAGTTGAGCAAAAACGAAACCCTTAAAGAGGAAAGTTTTCAGTTACGTGGCACACTGATCGACGAACTTCATAACGACAGTGACCACTTTACCGAAGATGCAACGCAGATTCTGAAATTCCACGGAAGCTATCAGCAGGATGATCGTGACCTTAGAAAAGCCAAAGACGCCGAAGGGAATCCGCTCGGGAAACAATATTCGTGCATGATTCGCTCCGCGATCCCTGGAGGAAGAATCACGGCACAGCAATTTTTAGCACATCTTGATCTGGGTGATTCACTGGGCAACGGTACGGTCCGTATCACCACTCGTCAGGGTTTTCAGGTGCATGGAGTTCCGAAAAAGCATCTGCGAGATGTCGTGCATCAGATCAACGCGATTCATCTGACGACCAATTCGGCATGTGGAGACGTCAATCGAAATGTGATGTGTAATCCTGCTCCACTTAAAAATAATGCAGTTATGGATCAGATGCAGGATGTTGCAGATCGGCTTTCGGAGCACCTCAAGCCTCGATCAACGGCATACTATGAATTGTGGATCAAAGATGAAGATGGGAATCGATTCAACGCTGCGGAATTCACTCCAGCAGAAGAACCGATTTACGGTAAAACGTATTTGCCAAGGAAGTTCAAAATCGGTTTTGCGCAGGCTCACGACAACCACATCGATGCCTATACCCAGGACATCGGATTTATGGCAATTACGCAGGGAGATCATGTCGCCGGTTATAATGTGCTCGTGGGAGGAGGGATGGGCCGAACGCCAAGTGCGGCCAAAACTTTTCCTGCCTTGGGGCAACCGTTGGGATACATCAAGCCGGAGGAGGTGCTGCCGGTTGCAGAGGCAATCGTGAAGGTGCAGCGTGATTTCGGAAATCGAGCAGATCGCAAAGTGGCTCGGATGAAGTATCTGGTCAATGAATGGGGGATCGAGAAATTCAAGGCCAAAGTTGAAGAGTATTATGGCCATTCGATTCCTGCCTTCAAAGAGATGACAACCACCGCTGCGCTGGATTACATGGGCTGGCATCCGCAGGGAGATGGGAAATTCTGGCTGGGAGTGAACGTCGAATGCGGTCGGATCAAAGATGAAGGCGATCTGAAAATCAAGACGGCATTCCGCGAGATCCTGGGCAAATATGGGATGGAAGTCCGCCTGACGGCACTTCAATCCGTCATCCTGTGTGACATTGAAGAAAGTCAACGGGAAGACATTGAGCAGATATTGAAGAAGAACGGCATGGCCCTGGCGCAAGACCTGACGTTTCTGCGCAAAAATGCAATCGCGTGCCCGGCACTGCCGTTATGTGGATTGGCGGTGACGGAATCAGAACGCATCTTTGGGGAGATCGTCTCGGGTGTGGAGGAACAACTGAAGGCATGCGACCTGATCGAAGAAAAGATCACGATGCACATGACCGGATGTCCCAACGGCTGTGCACGCCCTTACACACCTGATATCGGGATTGTCGGTAAAGCGGCTGGCAAGTACACCTTGTTTCTGGGTGGAAACAATGTAGGGTCTCGATTGGGCTTTATCTATAAAGACATGGTGCCTCATGATGATTTAATCACCACGATTGGCTCAGCATTGCGAGCCTACAAAACGCATCGGGAAGCAAACGAATCGTTCGGCAATTTCTGTCATCGACAAGGACCGGAAAAGCTGGCTGAAATCGCAGGTTAATTCTGTTGAACTGATCTATCAGCCTATTGAAATCGACTTCGTGTCGGTTTTCAATACTTCAAAAACGCCTGAAACCGGGCGTTCTTGATGATTCCATGCTTGGAGTCAAGCAGCCCCTTGAGAAAATCAAAGGGCTGCAATGCAGGAACATGAAAACACAACAGGCGAGAAGCAATTCTCGCCTGTTGTGTTTGATGCGTATGGTTGAAATACGGTTAATGGAAATGATAGCTGGTGTTATGGGGATCGAAGTCACCGGCGATCATCGGAGCGTCGAAAGTTGTTTTGAGGTAGGCATAGTGTTCGAGCAGGGTTTCGTCGTCGAGTTGTTGGGCAGTCATCTGGCTGTCATCTTCGGTTTCTGGCCAGCCAAAGTTTTTCACACACACAGGCAGGTAGTTATCGACATCAATATAAACCATGGACTTGCGATAATCGGGATTGACGTCAGGTGAGGTATATTCGGTGACAAACAGGATGCATTTTTTGTTGTACACGACCTGATTATCCTGGCAGAAACAGGTATGGCCGATGGTTGACTGGGATTCTTTGCGTCGGTAGGTGAGAATTTGTTCGATCAGATTCTTGATGCCGACTTCGGTGATCGGGTGGCGTGCTTCCCGCATGGCGAGCATGCCTTCGGGATCGAGTTTCATGGTTCCTGTCAGTTTGCCCTGGACACCTTCGAGGTGGACAAGCATTTGATTTTCGTGCTCGCCATCAACGTAAAGAACTTCCCGGCCTTCCATGCAGGTGACCCATTGCATATAGACGCTGAAGGGGGCTTGTTTGACTTTAAGATTGATTTCCTGCATGTCTGTCAGGTGGCCGGCGATGCGTTCTTGTTTAAGAAACGAACAACGATATTCTTTGACATCAGAAATTTTTGTCAGCCCCATTTCAAGGAGTTGAATTTCCAGCAGGTTGGCCATCTTGCTGTTGAGTGTTCCTCCGCGTTCTCCGCCGGTTTGATTCAGGCCTACGTTGGTAACCGAAACCGCTCTCGTTTGGATCATGGGGGAACAGTTCATCGACATCGCACAGGTTCCGCGATGAACGGTGACGGGACGCGAATCCATATTGACGAACAATAAACCGGTGGCTGTCAAAGCAATACTGCTGACCCACACATTGACTGGCAGAGACCAGATGATATTCCACATCGTGTGAACGGTGTCCCGTTTAGTGTTGCCCAAAACAGTTGATGGACAACTAGGTGATAGCGACTGCATCCCTGCGTTGATTGGTGACTTCAGCTCTTGGGTGGTGTTGGCGTCCTCAATCCCTTGAGGCCAACATTTTATTTCGACGTTTTGAGCGTGTGGAAAATACTCAAACGTTGGCTTATCAGAAAACCGGTTTTTTGACGAGAACGCCGATCTTACGCAAATCCGACCAAAACCCCCCAGTCTTCCAGTCGGGGGGTGATCTCAGTGAGAGGGGCAGTGATTTCTATTGACCATCCAGCGTCGTTTCTTCTACAAGTGAGCAACTCAGCGAGGGCAGTTGTGAACTTAAAAGCAGTACGTCACGTTTTTGAATATCTTGTGTTCCGTGGCTTTGCATGTGCCATCGGGATGATGAACGTACGTCAAATCAATCAGTTGGCCAGTTTTCTGGCGACGATTATGGTAGATGTTTTGCCCAGAAAAGTGTCGCGTTACACGATTGCAGAGTCGAACTTAAAGCTGGCGTTCGGAGAAAGCCTCTGTGATGAGGGAGTCCGCCAACATGTGTTATCGATGTGGAAACATCTGTTTCGAATGGTCGCAGAAATTGTTCAGACCCCCCGGATGCTTTGTCTGGAGAACAGCCGTGAGTCGGTCATTTTTCGGGATCGGGCTCAGACGATTGAGGCATTGGCGAGCGGTCGGCCGGTGATTGTTTTAAGTGGTCATTTTGGGAATTGGGAAATCTCGACGGCCTGCTTCGGGATTTATGGATGTCCGATGGGGCTGATCGCCAGGGCGATGGATAACCCCTACCTGCATCAATGGTTTGCAGAATACAGAGAATTCCTGGGCCATCAACAAATCCTCAAAAAGGGTGGATTTGATGACCTGATTAAGGTTATTTCAAAAAAGGGGTTTGTCGGTTTGCTTGCTGATCAGGATGCGGGGCCTCGTGGCTTGTTTGTCGAGTTTTTTGGCAGGCCGGCATCGACATTTAAGTCGATCGCGTTGTTGGCCAAGGAGTATGATGCCCTGATTTGCGTCGGTTATGCACGACGCATGAGTGATGATTTTGTGAATCATCGCTGGTCGAGGTATGAAGTTGGTTGTAACGATGTGATTGACCCTCGAGAGTATCAAACGGCTGGGGCGATCAAAGAAATGACTCAGCGATTCACAAGCAGTCTTGAGCAAGCGATCCGGATGGCTCCCGAGCAGTATTTTTGGGTGCACCGACGTTGGAAGCATCAACCGAAAGTGCGCCTGAAAACTTTGCCTCAGGAGTCTGGGAACAATATTGGTGCTGAGCGGATGGCTTCCAAAGTCGCTTAAATTGAAGTCGAAAGCCTTTTTAGAAACCTACTAAGAAACTGCGCCATTGACTATGTCGACGACCTCTCAATTCATGCTGGTAGCGATCGGAGGTGCGACGGGGGCGTGTACTCGATTTCTTATCGCGGAGGTGGCAACGAGAGTGTTGCAGGTTTCTGCGCTGTATGGGACACTCACCGCCAATGCGGTGGGGTGTTTTTTGCTAGGAGTTCTCTGGGCGGCGACGACAATCCGCTGGCCGGTGTCGGATTCTGCAATTTTATTGCTCGGGACGGGATTCCTCGGGGCGTTGACGACGTTCTCAACATTCCAACTCGAAATCGTCAGGCTAGCTCTGGAGCGTCATTACTTCTCTGCTGTCGGGTATCTGTTGGGGAGTCTGGTTCTGGGATTTGCCTGCATGCTAGGTGGTATCGAATTGACAAAAGCCGTTAGCGGGACGCATGGGGGATCAGTTCCCCTTTCTGAATCAACTTCATCTGAAAAGGATCGATAGGAGTGCTGTCGTCGCAGACTCCGCCACGTAGTTCGTGGTTTTCGAGCCAAACCAGAGATCTGTCTGTGGAGAGTTGATGGAGAACTTTTTCCCGGTAGATATCTGCGACGTAAAATTCAACAAAGTAAAGTTGTCTGGGAGATGAAGGGGCGGATGGGTTGACCGTCGTGGCATCCTCCTGTGGGGACTTGAGCATCAATTCCATGTGCAATCTGGGGACTGAGGAAAGCAAATAATCCTTACCACGCTCCAGGTTTAGCCCCCAGGCGATTTCACGATCGATGGCTTCCCGAAAGGATTCGTCTTCCAGGCGTTCGGCGGAAATCAGCTTGCGTGTTTGTGAACATTCGTGGTGCCTGACCAGCCATTGTTCGCGCTCATCGACGACACGCCGAATGAGAGCGAATGCCCCTGCAAAAATCTCATCCGCCATCTCAATCGACTCCCTGTTTATGATTTCAAAAATTGTCACACGCTTTTGAAGTGCATCGCCAAAATGCATCGCCACTTATTTGGAATTAAAGAAGAATTGTAGTCAGCCAAACTTAGGCAGGTAGGTCCAACCTGGAAACGAATCAAATTCAGTCCCCAGTTTGAGACAAAGATTCAAAGCTAAGACATGAAGAATATCAAAACGATCTTTAAAATTATATGTATGAACACGCAATTTACAGATAGTCTTTCGATGCAACAATAATCGGATATTGATTTTTATTGCGATCAAAAGAACTAATAAGCTGATCTGTAGTTGATGTGAGTCAGATTGTGGATATTTTAAATTACACACGATAAAAGTCGCTCAATGGTTCATTTATGTGGCGATAAGCCTTGACAAAAGGACTCAATGAACACATTTTGGTGTTTTTAGTAATTGATCATCATAAGACTTTTTGTTTTTCAAATAAAAGCGTTCTGTGAATAGTTTCACTCTGAATCATCAAAATGATCAGATCGAATCCTACGAAATATTTCCAAATTCTGATTCTGTAATGAATTGAAAAAACCATGTCGGTGCAATTTGAGACACATCCCAAAGTTTTGATCATGGTTGAGACTTCGCTGGAGTTTGGGCGAGCCGTATTGCGAGGAATCACAAAATATCTGGTGACTCATCGAAAGTGGTCCGTCTCGTTTGAGCCAGGAGGTTTGACGCACAAAATTCCTGACTGGCTGGAGAAGTGGCAAGGTCAGGGCATGATCATCCGGGCGACCAATCTGGAAATGATCGATCAAATCAAGCGCAAGCAAATTCCTTTTGTCAACCTGGGTGATTTTATCGCCAGCGACAACTACACGACACGAATTTGGTCAGACCAATTTGCCATCGGTGAAATGGCTGCTGTCCATTTATTAGAACGAGGATACAAATATTATGCGTGCTGCAATTTTACAGGGCATCTATGGGCCCAGCAGCGACATCAGAAATTTCAGGAGTACATCGAATCTCAGGGGCACAAGTGTGAGTATTTTGAATCTCAATGGGGGACCACGCGCGATCACTCTTGGGAAACGCAGCAGGCACAGATCGTCAACTGGCTGCACCGCCTCCCCAA
>JBGSVC010000509.1:0-28858 GCA_041753175.1 Planctomycetaceae bacterium | reverse complement strand
TGGGGGTCAAGCGCGGGCGTCGCGGCTCACACGGAGGTTCGCCCTCCCGGCGGAGGGGAGGAGGTATTAGGGCTTAGGTATTAGGAAGAGAGGGGCATTTTTCGCGATAAATGGTCTCTTCAACTTAGGGGGAAATGTTGCGCGGATGGGGTGGGATTAGGCGTTAGGGCTTAGGGGGGAGAGGGTGGGGGTTGGGGGTCGAGCGCGGGCGTAGCGGCTCACACGGAGGTTCGCCCTCCCGGCGGAGGGGGCATCTGTCACGTAAGACAGGGGGTTAAGTGTCCTGGGCTTTGGAGAGGATTTGGGTGGCGGAGTGGAGGAGGTCGGGGTGGATGAAGGGGATTTCGAGTTTAAAGGTGGTGTTGCCGGGGGAGCTTGAGACGGAGATTTCGCCGTCGTGTTCGCGCATGATTTTTTTGCTGACGGCTAAGCCCAGCCCCGTTCCGCTGGTTCCTTTGGTGGATTCAAAGATGTTAAAGAGTTTGGAAGACATTTCCTCGGGGATGCCTAAGCCGTTGTCGTTGACTTCAACGACGAGTCTGTTTTTGGGGAGTTCATAGTGAGTGGTGACGGTCACTTTTCCAGCCTGAGCGTCTCTGGCGGCGTCGATGGCATTGGTGATGATATTGAGGACGGCCTGATGAATGCCATCGGGGTCGAAGACAGATTCGGGGAGTTTTGGGGCTGGGTGATATTCGAGGATGACGTCAAATTCCTGAGCACGTGACTGCATGAGTTCGACGACATCGCCGATGACGGTGTTCCAGTCTGCGGCTTTGAGTTGTGGTTGTCGGTCTTTGCTGAAGGTGAGCATATCGAGAACGAGGTGGTAGATGCGATCCTGATTTTTCTCGACGATTTTCCAGCCTTGCCGGATGAGGTCTTGTTTGTTTTCCTCGAGTCCGCGGTCAATGAGGAAACTCCCGCCGCGGACGCCCTGGAGGATATTTTTGATGTGATGGCTGAGGGTGGCGATGGTCTGTCCGATGGCGGCGAGGCGTTCGGCTTGAACGAGTGAGCCTTGAAAGCGGTGGTTTTCGATCGCGAGGGCAACCTGACGACCAATGGCGAGCAGGACGCGGAGTTGTTCATCTCGAAAGCGACCGAGGTTGCTGTCGTCGGTGCGGATGCGATTGGCTTGCGAGGTGATATCGACATAGATAATCCCTGAGAGTCCAGAGCGTCCGATGATGGGAACGCAGAGGGCTTCGGAGATGCCGGCCTGGAGGATGGAGTTGCCTGTTTCGAAGCGTTGATCATGACGGGCATCGGTAGTGCGGACGCCCTGTCGGGTGCGGATGACATAGTCGATGATCGTGCGTGAGAGGGGCATTTGTGAGATGTCGTGACCGCCGCTGCGGTCGCTGAAGACGCGTGGGATGACATCATCTGCGCCTGGCTCGTTGAGAAGGATGCATCCGCGATCGCCGGCGATGACTTGAAGAATCTTATCAAGGATGCGCTGGAGAAGTTGATCGAGCGAAAGTGATGACTGAACGGAGGCTTCTGAGATTTCGTAAAGGAGTTGGAGGTTGAGTAGAGAATCGGGAGATGTGGGGAGGACTTCGCCGGCGACCTTGCCGATGTGGATTTTGATATCGCGTCTGGGGCTGACCTGAGAGACGATCTGTGATTCATCGCCGGTTTCGAGGGAGAGGAACTTGACGCGTTCGGAGGCTTGAGAGGCAGTTTCGTCGAGTGATTTGGCCTGAAAGACCAAGACGCTGCGGCCAACCTGGACCTGATCTCCATTTTCGAGTTTGACTTCGGTGATGGGTTTATTGTTGACGTAGGTGCCGTTGGAGCTATCGAGGTCTTTGATGGTCCACTGGCCTTGGGCGAACTGCATTTGAGCATGGAGGCGAGAGACTTCGGTATCGAGTATGCGGATGGCGTTTTGGATGCCGCGTCCGATACCGACGACATCCGATTCGATAACGAATCGAAGTCCCTGATCAACGCCATGGATAACAAGCATGGTCGCTTTGGGCACGCTGTGAAGTCTTTCGAAAAATAGGAATGGCGTGGAAAGAATGCAGAAAGAGGGTGGAACAAGCTGGCTGCAAGAACCTCAATCTTTGAGAATAATGTAGTTTTGTAAAATCCACAAACACTAACTGAAATTGAAAGTGAAATAGCGAGAAATGTCAGAGAACGGTGTCATATCATAGTGCGCTGGGAGGAATAATGACGTTAGAACAAAAGAGATTTCGTTCTGGGTCGGTGGTTCGAGATGGGGGTGTGTTTGAGCGTATCGGCTCGGGCGGAGGTTCGCCCTTCCGGAACAGGGGAGAGGTATTAGGGCTTAGGTATTAGGGCTTAGGGGGAGAGGGTGGGGGCACTCGCGGGCGGTGCGGCTCACACGGAGGTTCGCCCTCCCGGAAGAGGGGAGGGAGAGGGGCGTGTTAATTCAGGGAGAATTTTACGATTGTATGGATTATGCTGATTTTGATGTCGGAATAAGCCGATAAGTCTGTTACGTTCTGTCGTGGCGATGCGGTTGACGCGTGGTCACGTCTGACACATTCGGCGAGGATGAATTCGTTGTCGCCTGTTGTCACCCTCCTCTTTTGTCCCACCCTTATAAGAGTTTGCTCTTTTGACCTGAGTCAGCGACGATTCCAGTGTCTGAAAGAAGTGTACCGCTCAGCCGACTCGTTGACACGGATGTGATCATTATGAGTTTATGCCAGGATTGTCATGCAGGCTGCTGTCGATCGTTTGCGGTCCCGACGACGGGTGCGGACGTGTTGCGGATTCAGCGGGAATTGAAACTTGAGTTTTGGGATTTTGCGTGTCGTTGGGAAGATAAAGACAATATTATTGCGCGGAACTATGCTCCACAGTTTCGATTTCAAGATGACCCTGAAACACCTTATGTGATTTGTTTGAAGCACGTTCCCAGTCAGCAGTTTGAGGGATCGACGCGGTGTCTGTTTTTGAAAGAGGGGCATGGCGACGTTGGACAGCCCGAGGGGCGTAGTTCGTGTGGGATTTATCAATCGCGTCCTTCGGCGTGTCGGGCATTCCCATTGAAGTTTGCCAATAAGGGTGATCTGCCGATTTTGTATGATGTGCCTGCGCGGGGACGCGAAGGTCATGATCAGGCGTATCAATTATGTCCGCGCCCGTGGACGCCTGCTGATGTCGATCCGCTGCGTTCTGTGCAGGAACTGGCGGTTGCCAAGTATGAGATGGAGTTTTTCGCGCAGGTTGCTCAGGTGTGGAATCGCAATCCGGGAGAATGGATGTTGTTTCCGCAGTTCCTGGAAATTGTTTACGATAACCGGGTGATGCATGAAAACGACGTGGCGAAGACACGTCCGGCGGCAGCCAAAGCGGCTTGAAGACGTCTTGCTTCCTGAGGGACTCGACGTTGTTGCTGAATGTTGTAAACTCATGTGATGAGTGACTGGCAACCGACGATTGATGTGAACCGGTTGAAGCTGCGTGGGCAGATTCAGCGAGCGATTCGTGACTCGTTTTATGCACGAAGTTTCATTGAAGTTGAGACGCCGTTTCTTTCTCGTGAAACGGTGATTGATGAGCATATCGATCCGATTGTTGTGACGATGGCAGGTCAGGGGGAGTTTATCTTACAGACCTCCCCGGAAGCTCATATGAAACGGTTGTTGGCGGGGGGAGCGGAGCGGATTTTTCAATTCTCGCACGCGTTTCGCGCAGGCGAAGTGGGACGAAAGCATAATCCTGAATTTACGATGCTGGAATGGTATGCGCGGGACTGGAGTTTATCTGCGCAGATGGAGTTGATCACGGAGTTTATCGTTGCTGCAATTGAGAGACTTTCAGAGGTAGGTGCCGAATGCTTTGACAAGAATCGGCTCATCGAACAGCTCAACGATTGCGTGCGTATCCGCTACGACGATCTTTTTCTAAAGATCCTGGGTGTTTCGACATTGAGCTTAACGCCGCAGCAGTCGCGGCGTATGTGTCTGGAGCATGGCCTTGCCATCCCTGCTGAGATGTCAGAAGACCATCTTGACGACTGGCTGAATCTGCTTTGGGTCCATCTGATAGAACCACATTTGTCGGAAATGGGGGCCGTGATTGTCAGCGACTACCCTGCCTCGATGGCGGCGTTGGCAGAACTTTCAGAGGAAGATCCCCGTTTTGCGCAACGCTTTGAGCTTTATCTTGATGGACTGGAAATCTGCAATGGCTATCAAGAACTCCGTGATGCGGAGGAACTGAGCAGGCGAATGGAGAGTCAACAGAGACAGCGTATGTTGTCGGGGAAGCGGAGGCTGAATCCGCCATCATTACTGATGGCCGCCCAGGTTCATGGTCTTCCTGCGTGTTCGGGAGTTGCGCTGGGGTTTGACCGACTCATGATGTGGCTGTTGGGAGTCGATGAGATTTCGAAGGTGATGAGTTTTGACTGGAGCAACGCTTAAGAGCCAGTTGAAAATCAGTTTTGTGTTGATGTGCATGACATCAACAACACTCGAGCTCAGGTGTTGTTGATGATTTCTTGACGTGAGTTCTGAGGCCCATGTAGAGGATCAACAGGTTGTTCGGCCTCGCTCGAAACTGTCAAACGTTTTTTAGAATTCCTGATCGATGCGTTCGCCGCGGTTGCGGGTGGTGAGGGCGTAGAAGATGCGCGTATCGATGTTTTTGGGAATTTTGTGGACAGAGCCATCGACGTAGACGAAGTTGGCGACGTCTTTATGCTGGCTGCCGAAGCCGAAGTATTGTCGGTCGATGATCTGGTTGGAATTCATGTCGCGGAAGCTGGTATCTGGATCGGGCCACCAGCCATCGAGGAGAGGTTGGTCAGCGCGTGGTCGGGCGCAACAGCTATTGGCTTCACCCCAGAAGCCAAATTGGGTTTCGCCGGCGAGGATGGTGGAGGAGGTGCCGTCTTGAACATCGCCGTGTCGGACGGCACTGTTTTCGTAGAGCATTCCGTTGTTGACGGGTTTGAGTGGGCTTGAGAGGTCGGTTTCGTCGACGTGATCGGTCAGGACGTTGATATCACGAAAGCCGAGGCTGCCGCGGTAGTTGGTGTAGCCGAAGCCGTTGGGGCGAGCTCCGGGCAAGCCTGAAGAGGGGCAGGTGTATGACTTAATGACCGTTTGCATGGCGGCGATATTTTTGACACTGAAACGATCTTCTTTGAAGTTGACGTTGGTGGTGGTTGAATCCATTTGAGAGAGAATCAGAGATTGCCAGCCCCAGAAGGGAGAGACGAGCCATTCGTTGATTTCGACGGTGCGTTCTTCGTCTTGCCCTGTGGTTCCGCCCAGTCCACCGTTTCGAACCAGTGAGGGGATGAGTGCAGGTTCCTGAAAGGAGATGACGCGTTCGGCCGGGTTGACGAACACGGGTGGGACGAAGCCTTCATCGACATCGAGAACGCCATTGCCATTGGCGTCTGAGTCTTGTGAATCGGGGATGCCGTCGAAATCAAGATCGTCGTTGTGGTAGACATAGCCTGAGGGGTAGACGTTGAAACTGCTTTCATAGTTAGCACATGCCAGGCCAATTTGTTTGAGGTTGTTCATACATTCGGTGCGTCGTGCCGACTCGCGTGCCTGCTGGACGGCGGGCATGAGAAGTGCCACGAGAACTCCAATGATGGCGATGACGACGAGCAATTCGATCAGCGTAAATCCTGGCAGATGCTTCTGCGAGGGGGTGTTGACTCTTTGCGAAATTAAGGACATGTCAAAGCCTCAAGAAAGGTGAATGTGAAGTCAGGTCTTCGGGGAAGACGAACCATGATTGCCTGTCATTATTTCTCGTGAGAGACTGTCTAACGTAATAGTTTGCAAACGCTTTTTCAAGACGAGTAAGAAACATTTGTCAATGGTTGGGTGAGTGGATCGTTGGCGTGGGGAGAAGCGGCTATGTGATCAAACGTGAAATCCCGCGCGCCATCAACGCTCGAGCATCTCATATTGTCGATCATTTTCGAGATATTCGGGAGTATCGTCTGGGAGCAGGAGTGATTGTGGCTGCGTTGTGGCTAGATTTTCAGGGGATTGCGTCGGCTTGGTGGGGAGTTGGAAAACTTCGTTGTCAGGAAACGACGAGACGACACCACCCAGCGCGAGAACGCCGGGAATCATGCGACGATAGATCACAGCGTGATATGTGATTTGATTGTCGTGATCGGAGCTGATTTTTTCGATGAGGGCGTGATGATCGAGGTAGGCTTTGAGTCGACCGTTTTCGGGAGAGGATTGAATTTCCAGTGAGAGTTGGCCCATGCCCAAAGTGTCGGCAACTTCCTGATTGAGTTGCTGAAGTCCTTTGCCGGAAAACGCGCTGACAGCAATAGCCTGATGGTAGCGAGTACGGAAGGCTTCGATTTGTGATGGATCTTCGAGGGTGTCGATTTTATTGAGGACGATCAGGCGAGGGATGTCGCCGGCCCCGACCTCGCTGAGGACCTCATTGACGGTTTCGAGATGTTGCAGGGCCAGAGGGTCCCCGGCATCGACGACATGCAGGAGCAGTTCAGCGTTTCGCGTTTCTTCGAGAGTCGACTTAAAGGAAGCGACCAGATGGTGAGGCAGGTCACGCACGAAGCCGACGGTATCGCTGAGGAGAACTTCGCCGAAGTGTTGCAGTTTCCAGCGACGGGTGCGGGTTTCCAGAGTGGCGAAGAGTTGGTCGGCGACGTAGACATCGGCGTCGGTGAGGGCATTCATGAGTGTGCTTTTGCCGGCGTTGGTGTAGCCAACGAGCGAAACGCGTGGTTGATCCTGTCGGGAGGCGACTTCGCGTTCGCGTCGTCGTTCCACTTCGGTCAGGCGTTTTTTGAGTTCGGTGATCCGCTTGTCGACGAGTCGTCGGTCTGTTTCGAGTTGTTTTTCGCCGGGCCCACGTCCGCTGCCGATCCCTCCTTCGATGCGTTCCAGGTGAGTCCAGAGGCGTTTCAAGCGAGGTCGCATGTAGAGAAGTTGTGCGAGTTCGATTTGGAGCATCGACTCCTGGCTGTGGGCGTGACTGGCGAAGATGTCGAGGATGACTTCGCTGCGGTCGACGACAACAGTATTGAGTTCTTTCTCAAGGTTTTTGCCTTGTGAAGGACTGAGGTTATTGTCAAAGACGACCAAATCGGCTTTGGTCTGATTGATCAAAGCCTTGAGTTCCTGAACTTTGCCTGGCCCAAGGTAAAACGCGGCGTCGGGTTTGTCGCGGACTTGAGTCAGATGTCCGACGACGGTGACTTCGGCTGTGGTTGCCAGACCCGCAAGTTCTGCCAGATGTCGTTCGGGGCTGACGGGATGACGAGGGGGAATGACAGCCACAAGGATGCCACGTTTTTCTTTAACTTTGAGTTCTTCGCGTTTAGGGTTGGACAAAAGTGTGTCGTTCCTTTCAGGAGTCGATTATTGGAAGAGGGCGTTCGTAAGCGATGTCAGGAGGATTATAATAACTCGCCGAGGCATTTGTGATCGCGGCTTTGATTGAAATCCGTGTTTTTGTTTTCTCAATCATAGTTACGAGTTCAAACGTATTATTGCCCAGATGCGGGGCGTTGAGAACAGACAAAATTAAAGACATTCAGGTTCGGGGTGCGAATAAAAATTAAAATGATGCCAGGGACTTGACAGGGGGGACGTGTGGTGAGTTGATCGGGGCGTCTTCGTGGGGGGGGGGAGGGATTAGGCGTTAGGGCTTAGGGCTTAGGGGGAGAGGGTGGGGGTTGGGGGTCGAGCGCGGGCGTAGCGGCTCGGGCGGAGGTTTGGCCTTCCGGCGGAAGGGAGAGGAGAGGAAGAGGGGGGAGAAGAGTGTTTAGGATGATGGGTCTTGTGGGCGGATGGTGGATGAGGCAGAATCAGAGACGGGTATTGCATCGAGATTTGGCTTGGAGAGTTTGACTTTGATACGCCCGCGACCATTGCTTTGGGTGACTTCGATTTTATATCCCTGCCATTGGCAGGAGTCTCCCTCGACAGGAATTTTTTCCAGTTCTTCGTGAAGCAGGCCGGCGACGGTGGTCAATCCGCCTTCGGGGGGATCGTAGTCGATATTCATCTGGCGTGAGAGGTAGCGCAGGGTGGTCATTCCTTCGACGCTGAAATCGCCGTTGGCAAGATGGACAACGGGATCACGCTGGAGCACTCTGCGGGTCCGTGAGGCATCGATTTCAATGATTGTATCGATGATGTCTTCGTAGGTGACGATGCCGATGGTCTCGCCGTATTCGTTAACGATTGAGGCGACGCTGCGGAGTCGTGTGCGGAGTTCTGAGAGCACGAATGAGAGCTTGGCACACCAGGGGACATGAATGATTTTTTCAGCGGTGTATTCGAGATGTTTTTCGGGGATGTTGGTGTAGCTGTTGAGCGAGATGGCGCCAGTAATATCGTCGGAGCCAGGTTCGACGATGAGGACATATCCATCTGGAGGGAGCAGGCCGTGCAGATCCACACGGTTGATGGGGGCTGAGGCGGTGAAGTAGGTGCCGCGTGGTCGCATGACTTCGACGACAGAAACGTCCATCATTTCGAGAATATTTTGGAGGACCTGTTTTTCGATACGGGCCAGATCTTTGGAGTGTGAGGAGACATTGATGGCCTGTTCGAGATCTTCAATATCGAGCAATGGCTCATAGGTCAGATTGGGCCAGAACCCTTTGCGCAGGGATGTGCAGACGACATCAAAAAATGGAATTGCATGACGGACCAATCTTACGGAGACGGAAAGGATGGGGGAGGTCAGCACCGAGATCGGCTGTCGATACATCACGGCGAGGCATTTGGGGAGGACTTCGCCGAAGAGAATGATGAAGAGCAGACCGGCGATGGATGCAATTCCTGCGGCGAGAGTTTGCCCGGAGTTCAAGAGCAGCCTGACCATGACGACGCTGGTCGCGAAATAGGCGAGGTTGATGACCAGGTTCCAAAACAGGACTGCCGTGAGAATGCGATCTGGATGTTTCATCAAACGGGCGACGAGTTGTTGACGTCGTGTGCCGAGTTGAAAGAGTTTGAGTTCATCGCGTGTCAACGAGAAGAACGAGGTTTCCGAGCTGGAAAAGATGGCTGAGAGGCAGCAACAGACGAGCATCACAACCGCAGCGGGAATGACGACAAGAAAGGTCTGTAACATGCTGTCGATCTTTTGGGATAAGTGGTCTCATCGACTGGAGGGGTGATGAGACCTTAAGGAGATCAGCGTTTATCGGCTGATTGTCGACCGATGGCGATATCAAAATCGCTGACGGCGGGGACTAACATGGCGACGATGGTAAAGCCGTAGGCAAAACTAATTGTCAGGAACACATCGAGGGATCCTCCGAGGAGAAACGCGGTAATGGCATAGAAGGTTAAAAAGGGGAGCATCCCGGCGGCCAGGGTGAGAGCAGGTGAGGGATTGCGATGCGTTAAGGACAACCACAGTCCGATACTTCCTCCCAGGATGAAAACCAAGAAGCTGGGAAGTTGCAATGCAAAACTGCTGCGTGCTTCCACAATGAGCAGCATACAGATAAAAATTCCGATGAACAGGAAAAACAGCGTTCCTAAAGAGGTGCTGATGGCTCGACGAGAGTTGGGGTAACTCAGGCCTGTGTGAAGTCCTGTCATGGAGGCGAAGCCGACGAGTACGAGATAGCCGAGCGTGAGTAACACGGCGGGTTCGGTTTGGAGGCCGCTGAGGGCAAACATCATCCAGATCAAAATGATGGGAGCCAGGATTGCTTCCTTGAGGTTGTAGAGAATACCTCCGAGTTTGCCGAAGACAAATTCTTTGGCAGTGATGTTGGTGACGAGGAGTAATTCCAAAGTACCGCCATCGCGTTCTGTGGTGATTGCGGTCACGGCTTGAGAATTGATGAGCATCAAACTCAGGAGGGAGAGCAGGATCAGCAAGAATCCCTGCAGGCTGATCATACCCAGAATCAGATCTGAAGCCTGTTCAGAACTCAGGAGTTGATAGATGCCATACCCCGTGAGTCCTGCGATGACCAGATAGCCGATCTTGATGAAAATCATTTGACGGCCGTAGGCGCGGGTCATCGTTTCACGCCAGAGGATGGGATAGCTCCAGACGTTTCGAGCGGTTTTGGTTTTTTCGGAAAGGTCTTTTTCTTTTTGAATTGATTGATAAGTGACGCGTGAAGGATTCCAGACACGCAGCATGGCGATGGAGATGAGATTCATGACGACGACTAAAGCCAGTTGCACACCAATGGCATCCCAGGCGACAATATTGATGGGCTGTGTGCCTGAGGATTGAGAGAACGGTGCGAGGATGCGAAACAACGCTCGATACGGATTGAGGACTTGCACCCAATTTGTCACAGCGGAGGCAGGATCCATAAACAAGAGCGCAATTTCGACGCCTGCGATTAAGACGACCAGTCCGAGCAATCCATAGGCTAAGGTCTGGAACGTTTTTTCTTTCCAGAATGCGACCAAAGTCCCCCAGCTTCCTGCCATCACAGAGGAAGTGAATGTCAGGGCGGTGACCCAGATCACTTGCTGAATGGTGGTTCCTCCGAGAAGCGTGAGCATCAAGAAGATGGGAACAGAGACGCCCAGAAGGACCGTGATTTGCAGGATACTAGCGGCGAGTTTTCCGAGGACGAGTTCGCGATCACGCAGATCGGTGACGAGGAGCAGAATCAGTGTTTTGCGGTCTTTCTCGAGCGAAACATTCCCTGCAGAGAGGACCAGCGAAGCCGCCAGAGCCAAGGTGAGTTGAATCAGGGCAAAGATCTGAAAGACGAGTTCACCGAAATAAGCCATCGCGGTTGCACTACGATAGGATTGCCAGCCAAAGGTCGCCTGAGAAATTGTGTATAACAAAATCAGGAGGGCAAACAGGTATCCACTGCGTAACAGATAATGTTTTAACTGCCTGGGAACGGTAAGTGCTTCCCGGTAAAAGATCGGTCCTGCTGCCAAATGACACCCCTGCTGGCGTTTCTATGCTAGTAAAAGTTGCCTGTTGCGCTATAAATAGCTTTCTGGCACTTTGTTGTCGTTGTGTTTGGAGGTCGCCGCTGTGTTGAGACGAGCGGAGAAGAGACGATGTATTATGAGGAGTTGGGCTGCGGGTTTCAAATTCCAGCGGACCTGATTCACAACTTCTTGACGATCCGACAGCGTTTAACCCAGGATAATTTGTCTTCGACAGAGGCGACAGAACGTATTGATGTGTTTACGATGAAGAATACGGTTCCATAGGCAGCAGTGTCTTTCCAACTGTGTCTTTTCAACAGTGTTGTTTGATGGTCAAGCACTTTTTCAATTTTCCGGACTCCAAGAAATTCTCAATCGACATCTCCTGAATTGAATATTACGCCCCATGGTTAACGACGTTTCGGACGAAACAGCAGGATCTCCCATGATACACACACCAAGTTCTTCGCCTCGCGTGGGTCTGTTTATACCCTGTTATGTTGATCAGTTTTATCCAGACGTCGGGATGGCGACGCTGGAACTTCTGGAATTGGCTGGATGTCAGGTCGAATACCCGTTGAACCAGACGTGTTGCGGACAGCCGATGGCCAATACGGGATGTGCCGATCAGGCGCGTCCTTTGGCGGAGCGTTTTGTGACGATTTTCTCGTCGTATGACTATGTGGTGTGTCCGTCGGGGAGTTGCACGTCGATGGTGGTCAATCATTATGATGACCTGATCGAGGTGACGCCGGAATACCATGCGCTTCAAAAGAAGACCTTCGAACTGACGGAGTTTCTGGTTGATGTCGTCAAGTATGATCAGTTTGACTTTTCGTTTCCGCATAAAGTTGGCTTGCATCAGAGTTGTCACGGGCTGCGCGAGTTGCGATTAGCGAGCAACAGTGAACTCAACATTGCCAAGTTTGGGAAAGCGCAGCATCTGCTTTCGAGTGTCAAAGATCTGGAGCTCGCCGAGTTATCACGACCGGACGAATGTTGCGGTTTTGGTGGGACATTTGCGGTTTCTGAAGAGGCGGTCTCGTGCATGATGGGGAACGATCGCATTCATGATCACCTCAGTCATGATGTGGAAGTGATGACAGCCGGGGATATGTCTTGCCTGATGCATCTGCAGGGCCTGATCAAGCGACAGAAAAAACCGTTGAGCGTGATGCATATCGCGCAGATTCTTCGTAACCGTCCGCTGGATGTGAATCGCTGAGGTGTTAGGGCTTAGGGCTTAGGTATTAGGGGAGAGAGGGCGTCAGGTGTGGTTAAGCCTGAATGAGTGTCGGTTGGCGCAGGGGGGATGCGGATTGGTGCGGTTCGAAGACTCACCAGCACCCAACGGCTGAGGTTCGCCCTCCCGGGGAGGAGATGATGGGGATTAGTTTGAGGGGGCTTTTTTCTTTCTGGGTTTTTTCTCGTCCGGTTTTTCTGTCGGCGATGGTGTGTTGGAATCGGTTTTTGACTCGGTGGATGTTTCCGTATTTTTGTTTTTCGTCTCGCGGGGTGGGATTTCGGGGCCGAGTTGGGCACGGAGTTGGTTGCAGCGGTTGCGCATGGTTTGAAGTTCGTCGGCATGAGCGGGGTCGGAGGAGAAGTTGACGAGTTCATCAGGGTCGACGGAGAGGTCGTGGAGGAATTCGTAGTTGTCTTCATGGACGTAGCGGGCGTAGACATTGGTTTTGGAGATGACACCTTCCCAAACGAGAGTCGGGGAGAGATCGAGGTGTTCGGCGAAGAAGTCGGTTCGCCAGTGTAAAGGATGCTGGCCGGCGACGAGGGGGGCGATGCTTTCGCCTTGATAGCTTTCGGGGATGGTTGCGCCGGCCCAGTCGAGAAACGTTTTGGGGAGGTCGACGTTGAGGACAATATCGGAATTGACCTGGCCTTGAACGGATGTCGGCTGGCGAGGGTCGTAGACGATCAGAGGGACGCGCATCGACTCATTAAAGTGAGACCACTTGCCTTGGAAGCCGCGTTCGGCGAGGTAGTAGCCGTTGTCGGCGGCGTAGACGATGATGGTGTTTTTATCGAGGCCAAGTTTTTTGAGTTCATCGACGACGCGTCCGACTTCGTGGTCGATACCGGAGATCATGCGGTAGTAGGCGCGGAGGTTGACCTGATATTTTTCGGGGGTGTCGTAGCTCCAGAAGTAGCGTTGGCGGTTGATCGACTGTTTGAGGAATTCGGGATGAGCTTCGTAGATGGCGTCGTCGCCGAGGCGTGGCTGGGGGATGGTGATGTCTTCGTACATGCCGTCGGTGGTTTCGGGCCATTGATAGTGATAGCCGGGGCGTCGGTCGCCATCTTCGGCGTGGGCGGAGTTGAACCAGAGGCTCAGATAGAAGGGTTGACCAGTTTTGTTGCGATTGATGAATTCGAGTCCTCGATCGGTGATGAGTTGGACTTCGTGTCTGGTGGAGCCATCGGGTTGTGGTTTGAGATAGGGATGTCGGGAGATGGCTTCTGATTCGTCGAAGAGATTTTCCGGTGTTGTTTTGCCCTGGCTTTTGGTGTGCCATTTGCCATAGAAGCCTGTTCGATAACCGGCTTGAGAGAGCATTTTTGGATAGGCGGTTTGCATGGCTTGTTTGGAAACGGTAGAGGAGGCATCGCCGCTGTAGCTGCGGGCCCATTGCCCGGTCAGGATGACGGCTCTTGAGACCCAGCAGACGGCCGTGGTGACATACATGTGATCGAAGCGGGTGCCTTGTTGGGCGAGAGCATCGATGCGGGGAGTTTTGATGATCGGGTGGTCGTAGCAACCCAGGAGGTTATAGCGCTGATCGTCGGCGAAGATGAAGACGATGTTGGGTTGTTTATCGTCGCCGAGGGCAGATTGTGGTTTGGCGAGTGGTGTGAGGGCGAGAACGAAGAGCGAGAGGATGAAGAGTTGTTTCATGGAGGGGCGACCTTTCCTATGCAAGAATGTGGACGTCTTTATTGTGCTGATTTGAGGGGTGAGTGCAAGGAGAAAGAGACAGATAAGTGATTGGTTATGGAAAATTGGTGTGAATTCCGAGGAATGTTTTGCAGGTCTTGAGAGTTGGTGGCGTAAGAGAGGGTGGAGAGAGAGTGTGTGATGATCAGGTGTCGTGAGGTTGGCAGTGATGGCGCTTCCTATGATTGCTGACTTCTAAACTGTAGGTGAAGCCAGAAGTGTCGGTCGATGCTATGATTTTCGTTTGATGGAAAAGTGAGGTTAAGGTGACAAAGTGGATTGGTGGAGTGCTCATTTTGAGCTTAATCGCGTTGATGAGTTGGGCGGTGTGGACGGTCGGGACGGGGATGCGAGAAGAGCATCTGAGGCGGTCGACAAAAAATAAGCTCAAGTCATTTGGTTTGGCGTTGCACAATTATCATGATATCTATGGATCGTTACCTCCGGCGGTGGTGGAAGGGCCGGATGGGCGGGCGTGGCATTCGTGGCGGGCTTTGTTGTTGCCGTTTCTGGAAGGGAAAAGCGGTGTTGATTATCGGATGAATGAACCATGGGACAGCGAACATAATCTGGCGCAGGTGAAACTGGCGAGTGAACTGTTTTTACTGCCTGGGAGTTCGCAAGAGGCTGGTGGCTGTGATATTTTTGCGGTGGTGGGGAGAAGGACATTGTGGCGTGGGCGGAAGGCGATGCGTTTTGAGGAGGTCGCTGTTAGTCCTACGCTAGTAATATCGTTGGTCGCGAATCAGGAACGGGAACAGATTTGGTCTAATCCGAGTGAGATGTCGGATGTCGAAACCTTCTGGTTTATTAAAGATCCGGATGAGAAACGTCAACCTATAGGCGTTATGGTGTTAATGGCCGACGGAAGAGTGTTAAAGATCACTGCAGAAGTCAGCGATGACGTGTTAAAAAAGATGATAGTCAGTTCTCGTAATCCTCACCCACTAAACGATTGGCCGACCTATCTGACGATCAATCCAATAGAATTTGAAGAGCGAGAACTTCTGGCAAGTAACACAAACCAGCTTGGTCGTGTCACGGTGACTCCGAGTCGCTATGCTCAGATAGGAAAAGAAAAAACTGTTGTGTGGTGCGCTGGTTTTCAACAATCATGGAGGCAAGCGAAAAAAATTGCTGGAGTTGAGATAACTGGTGAAACAACTCTGATCGAAGAGTTGAATGGTGATGAACCTATGAAAGATTTGATTTCGAGTGATTTATTGGATGTTCAGTCAAAATTCGAGAAATCAGAGAATGAATATCGTGTGGCAGTTGTGAGCGTTCTTAAAAAAGAGATGTCGTTTGAAGAGCCATTTTTGGGTCTGAAGAAAGGCATCGAGTTTTCGAACGGGGTGATTGATCAAAAGGTTAGAGGATTTGGGCTTGAGTCAAAAGGAGATGATACAGAGGCACCGTTGTGGGAAGAGATGGTTGAAGTTTTGCACTACGAATCGGATGACGAGTGCATTGTGCAGCTCAATACAGCCGGTCCAAAAGGTGATCGCATTGTGTTATCTAAAATATCTCCGCAAGCTAATTTGCAAGAAACCTGGAATTTGGCAGAGAGGCTGATTGATGAGCCTGAGAAAAAAGAGATTCGTCGTTATGTGACGGCTCGTGAAAACTTGAAGATCCCCGTGTTGGCATTTGATCTGTGTAGTGAGTTTGATGAACTGGTAGGCCAAAGGGTGATGTTGGGGAAAAATTCGGGGACGATTACTGAAGCACGTCAGGAGATTCAATTTCGTCTAGATGAGTATGCCGCTGATATGTTCTCAGTCGACGATTTCATGACGGGGTATACGGATTGCTTCGAATTTCCTCCAGGGGAGGTTCGTTCGTACGTATTCGATCGACCGTTTTTATTGGCGGCGATAGAAGACGGGAGTGAGGAGCCTTATTTGCTGGTGTGGGTCAATGGGCCGGAGTTGTTGGAAGTGGTGGGGGAAACACCATAACATCAGGTTTGCAGTCCCCCATTCAACATTTCCTCGGAGCATGCTGCGTCAACCTATGAATTCGCGTTATCATAAGCAGGAACTTTTTGGGCCGATTGGTACACAGGGGCAGGCGCGGATTGCGGCGGCGCGGGTGTTGGTGTGTGGGTGTGGGGCGTTGGGGTCGGTGGTCGCCGAGCAGTTGGTGCGGGCGGGAACGGGGCTGGTGCGAATCGTCGACCGTGATTTTGTAGATCTGTCGAACCTGCAGCGGCAGATGCTCTTCGATGAAGAGGATGTGGCTCAGCAGATGCCCAAAGCGATCGCTGCGGAAAAGAAATTGCGGCGGATCAATTCCGAAATTGAGATTGAGGGTGTGGTGGCGGATGTCTCGCCGACGACGATTGGGGAACTGGCAGACGGAGTGGATGTGATAGTTGACGGGACAGACAATTTCGAAACGCGGTTTTTGCTCAATGACTATGCGTTGGAGCATGGGTTGCCGTGGGTGCATGGGGGGTGCATTGCCAGCTACGGACAGGTGATGGCGATCGTGCCGGGGAAGACGCCTTGTTATCGGTGTGTGGTGTCGGAGCCTCCGGAAGCGGGGATGGGGCTGACGTGTGACACGGCAGGAGTGATTGGGCCGGCAGTGAATGTGATTGCATCGCTGGAGGTGAGTTTGGCGCTGCAGATAATCACCGGTGAGTTGGTGACGTCGCCGGCGAGTTTGTGGCATATTGATGTGTGGCGTGGTGAGTTTCGGAAGCTGGATTTGTCGGCGCTGGTCGAGGAGGGGTGTCCGGCGTGTCGCGATGGGCGAAGGGATTGGCTGCGTGGGACACGGGGGGCGAGTTCGGCGGTGATGTGTGGTCGCAATTCGGTCCAGATCACGCCGGGGGGAGTGGTGAAGGTGTCGCTGGAGGAACTGAAGCAGCAGTGGGCGGGGATGGGCGAGGTGACGGGGAATGCGTTTTTGGTCAGGCTGCAGCCGAAGGATGTGGAGGGTGTGTCGCTGACGGTTTTTCGTGATGGTCGGGGAGTGGTGCAGGGGACTGAGGATGTGGGGGTAGCAAAGTCGGTTTATGGGCGGTTTGTGGGGGGGTGAGTTTTGGTGAGGGAAAACAGAGCGAGGGTGACGATTACAATGGCGAGCGGTTCGAGAGGCATACGATAGCGATAGCAAGGAATTTCGAGGAGAGCGGTGAGGAGAGTTGTGGTGATGAGGATGCCGATGAAGATGAGCGGGAGACGGCCGAAGCGTCGGTCGATCAGCAGATAGAATGCAGACGCGAAAGTGAGAGCATTCAGGATGAGACTGGGGATACGGTGTTTTTCGGGAGCGTAGGCGAGGATCGTATTGACGATGCGGCCGAAGCTGGTCATCGGGAGTCGGTGTTGAGCAAGCCAGGTGTCGGGTGGGGTTTGTGGGGCATCCTGATCCAGAGGGATCGGCCAGTCCCAGCAATACCAGAATGTGGCGGTGCGGGCGGCGGCACATTGGAGCCAGCGGCGTGGATGTTGACGGATGGCGTCTTGAGCGACGAGTTTCATGGCTTCGTCGGAGGCGTTCGGGGGTGAGGGGAGGGTGAGGAGGAATTCAAACATGAGGTTGTTATTTCGCCAGTTCCAGGTTTCTAGAGGGGGGAGAAGTTCCTGGAAGGCGTCGAGTGTGTCGGGTTTATTAGGGGGAAGGTCAAGAGCGGCACCGGGCCAAGGTGAGAATGTTGTGGTCCAGAGTTCGCGTCCTAAGAAGATGGACAGGGTTGGTCTCTCGAAGAGGAACTGGTTTCGAATCAGCCAGGGAGCAATGAGCAGGAGTGTTGTCGTGAAGGCAATCACTGTGCGTTGAAACCAGCGAAAGCCGAGGTTGTGTTTGAGTCCGACGGCCATGGCGATGACGATCGACGGGATGACTGCAACGGCTGAGGGGCGTTGCAAAAGGAGAAGACCAAGCAACAGTCCGGTGATGATGGGAAAGCGGAGATGGGAGAGAGTTTCGCGACGAGTCCAGCAGTAGGTCAGCCAGGTGATCAGGAGTGTTTGTAGAAAAATGAAGAGCGTTTCGGTGAGGATGAAATTGGCGAAGAGAATACGTGAGGTGCTGAGGATCAGCAGGGCGTAAGCCAGGATCGAGGCGCGACGGGATTGTGTCAGGAGCCAGACAGAGGTCACAACGAGAAGCGAGGTGGCGATGGACAGCAGGTGCTGGGAAATGATGACGCCAAGCAGAGCGCAGGGTCCGAGAGTGATTTGAAAGAGACTGAGATAGTAAGGATAAAGAGGCGTCCGGTGACATTGGGAGGACGACGTCATCAAAAGATCGCCGTGAGCGACGTCGGAGGCGTAGTTCCAGTAGCTGGCGGAATCGGGCCAGGGTTGAGCTGAGCCGAGAGAAAAGATGAGGGCGTGTTTGGCGAGATCGAGAGCCAGGAGAATGAGGAGCCAGAAAGGTAGTTTGGGTGTCACGGCTGGTTTCCGTGAAGAGAGAACGATGAATCCAGACCCAAGGGGAAAGTTCCCCCTGGGTGCTGCGATTGAAATTAAACAGAGACGGGGTTAAAGATTTTGGTCAGAGCTTTGCCTTTGCGGTTTTTGGCAGCTCCGGAGTGGAGGGCGTAGCCGGTGATGAGGGGGAAAGCGAGGGTGGCTTCGCTGTAGACCATTTGTTCGAAGGCGATGTCGACTTTGCCCCAGCTACAGGCTTCTTTGAGGGTCGAGCTGGAGAGGGCGCCATCGCGGACATCGGCGACGGTGATCTGGATAGCGTATTTGTGCATGGCGGCTTCGTCGCCGAGGATGTCGGCCGCGACGACGATATCTTGTGCGAAGTTTTTAGGAACACCGCCGCCGACCATGAGCAGTCCTGTTTCTTTGCAGTCCATTTTGATCTGAGTGAGTTCACGGAAGTCGCGAACGGAGTCGATCATGACGTGTGGCTGGTCGGGTCGTTTGAACTGATGTTCGACAAGTCCAAAGCCTGCCGAGCAATCGGAGAAGGCGGGGCAGAAGATGGGGACATCGTGACGGAAGGCTTCCAGGACGATGCCGTCGACGCTGGTTTTGCCGTTTCGTTCGAGCCAGGCCCCCATTTCCCGGATGAATTCGCGTGAGGAATAAGCGCGCGGTTCAAGGGCATCGGCGATATCGCGGATGGTATCGTCGCAGACGCGGAGTTCGTCTTCGTTGATGAGGGTGTCATAGATGCGGTCGATACCGAGTTGGCGGAGTTCGTCGTCGTGGACACCAGATTTGAGATGTTCATCGGCGATGTAATGTCGGTAGCCGAGGGATTCGAAGAAATCCTGATCGACGATATTGGCCCCTGTGGAGACGATGGCATCGACCATGTTGAGACGAATGAGGTCGACAACGATTTGCTTGAGCCCTGAGCTGATCAGCGAGCCGGCCATACACAGGATGACGCCGCAGGGTCCATCGTTGAGCATGCGGGTGTAGATGTCTGCGGCCCGGTAGAGGTCGCGCGAACTGAAGGCCATGGTTTTCATGGAGGCGACGAGTGAGGTGACGTTGTGGGCTTTGATGTCGATGTGTTCGACGGTGGTGTGGAGATAGTCGGCTTTGGTGGGCTTGGTCATGGTCAGATCCCTTTGAGAAAACGGTGGCCTGAGACAGAAACGGCTGCCTGGGGCCGGGTAGAGAGTGATCACAGTCAGACGGCTTTCCTTAAAGACGTCCAACATGCCCCGGATGTCCGAATTGACCGGCGATCTTCGGCAGACTGTTTCCAGGGAGATATCATATCCATTTGGTGAGGAGTTGGGCAGTGGTGAAAGCAAAAAATTGGATGAATTCTGGACACAGAGGGCTTGCCGGTGTGGGGTGGAGTATGATTGTTAAAGTGACAATTGATCGTCAGGGGCGGGGAATTGAATTGACCCAGGGAGAAGGTGGTTTTAAGGTATGGCCCACGTCTGAGACGGTTGGTGAAGCTTGCTTGCTGATGGAGTTTCGTGACGACCGTCTGCCCTTCTTCTTTTTTGATCTCACTCAGGATGAGCCCAGGTCAATCATTTGTTTGTCATTGATGGACTGAACAAGACGTCGTCATCCAGTCGACACAACGCAGAGCCCGTGAAACGTCGGGTGCCGGATTTGTGCGCGCCGTGTTGTTGGCTGAGTAGTGCGGTGATGGTGGTTTTATCGGGATGTACGCTGGACTTCCAGACGATCAAACATGTGTCGTCGCCGGTGATGGAGGAGTCGACTTCGGCGTTGCCGACGATGAAGGTGGCCCCGGAATCGATCAAGCTGGAGATTGTCTTTGTGGATCGGTATGTCAGCGACCCGTTGTGGACTCCTGATCTGTGGAAGGGAATGGATCGAATTTCGAATCTTTCGGTCGAGCAGCGGGCGATGATCGATGAAAACGGATTGTATGTCGGAGTGTGTGGGTCGATACCGCCGCCGGCTTTACAACGGTTGCTGGAGATGCAAAGTGAAATTCCTGACCTGGCAACGAGCAGTCGGGAGAAGAATGTGCGCGGGCAATCGTCGTATCGGTTGTCAGGACAATCGACGTTGATTGAAACCGGGCCGATGATTCCTCAATTGGATGTGGCGAGTCTGTTTGGCCGGGCTGACTCAAGACCTGTGTCGCTGAAATCGATCGAGGAAATCCATGAGGCACATACGATGCTGGATGTCCGGGTGGATCGATTGCAGGACGGATGGGTGAAATTGTTTGTGACACCGGAAATTCATCATGGCCAGGAGCGACTTCGGCCTGTGCCCGATCAGCAGGGATTTTCGTTAGCGACTTCGCGAGTTGTCGAGTCGTTGGCGGAACTGCGTTTCGATTTGACGCTCAACGTCGGCGAGATGATGGTCGTGACGGTCGATCCTGATGTCGAAGATCAGCCGGGGCTGGGGCGACGATTTTTTGAGTTTGACGGCGACTCAGGTCGGGTACGTCGATTGGTGTTGATACGCATTTCGGATATGAAAAAAATCAAGCCGCTATATCAATAAGTTGCAGGCTAACGAGAGCCAATACTTGAGTTCCTGTGAACTCACATGCGGAACTGGCTTGTCGGTTGCGCGGGGTTATGAGAAACTCATATTGTGCTCACGACCACTTTTGGGGTCACAGATATGGTTACAGGAAAACGTGCAGGAACGCACAGGAAAGTGGATGACTGATGGCAACGATCGACTTGCAAAAGTTTGGGATTACAGTCAGCAATGTGTTGCGCAATCCATCGACGGCGTCGCTGTATGAAGAAGCGATTCGGTATGACACGAAGGCGACGTTGTCGGATCGTGGTTGTCTGATCGCGTATTCTGGGGACAAAACAGGGCGTTCTCCCAAAGACAAACGAGTGGTGAAACATCCGAACTCTGAACAGGATGTCTGGTGGGGGCCGGTGAATTTTCCTTTAGAAGAAGCTGCGTTTATCGTCAATCGAGAACGAGCCGTCGATTATTTGAATACGCGGGAACGGCTGTATTGTATTGACGGGTATGCGGGCTGGGATCCTAAGACTCAGCTTAAAGTGCGCGTGATCTGTTCGCGGCCTTACCATGCGTTGTTTATGACCAACATGATGATCCGTCCGACAAAATCTCAACTGGTCGAGTTTGGTGATCCCGACTATGTCATCTTTAATGCCGGTCAGTTTCCAGCGAACCGGTTTACGACCGGGATGACATCGAAAACGAGTGTCGACCTGTCGATTGAAAAGCGTGAGATCGTCATCCTGGGGACAGAATATGCCGGCGAGATGAAGAAGGCGATTTTCACGGTGATGAATTATGTCGGTCCTAAGCAGAACATTCTTTCGATGCACTGCTCGGCGACCGAAGACAAGATGACGGGGCGTTCGTCGGTTTTGTTTGGGCTTTCGGGAACGGGCAAGACGACATTATCGGCAGACCCGAAACGTTTTTTGATCGGTGATGACGAACATTGCTGGAGCGAGACGGGAATTTTCAACATTGAAGGGGGCTGTTACGCCAAAGCGATCTATCTCTCGCCCGAACGCGAACCCGATATCTTCGAGGCCTTGCGCTGGGGAGCGGTGCTGGAAAATGTGGTCTATGATGAGGGGGACCACCATGTTGATTTCGATAATACAACGATTACCCAGAATACGCGTGGGGCTTATCCGATTGAGCATATGACGAATGCAAAGATTCCATGTGTTTCGGGGCATCCATCAGACATCATCTTCTTGACCTGCGATGCCTTTGGCGTTTTGCCACCGGTGAGTAAGTTGACCGCCGAGCAGGCGATGTATCATTTCATCAGCGGTTATACGGCGAAGGTGGCGGGGACAGAAGTGGGGATTACCGATCCAGAGACGACGTTTTCACCCTGTTTTGGTGGGCCATTTCTGGTCTGGCATCCTGGCAAGTATGCAGAGCTATTGGCCAGGAAAATCAAAGAGCACTCGGCGAATGTCTGGTTTGTCAATACGGGCTGGTCGGGGGGGCCTTATGGGATTGGTCAGCGAATTTCGTTGAAGGCGACCCGTGCCATTATTGACGCGATCCATTCGGGGACACTCAAGAACGCTCCGACGACAACCGATCCACACTTCGGATTCGAAGTGTTACAAAGCTGCCCGCATGTCGATGAACGAATACTCTGGCCGATGAATACCTGGAGCAATCCCGAGTATTACAACCAGACCGCTCAGAAACTGGCCTCGAAGTTCATTGAGAACTTCAAGAAGTACGAATCGGGAGTTTCGCCAGAGGTGACACTCGCGGGCCCGAAGGGTTAACCGGGCGTTGGAGAAGTGATCGGCAGAGAGGGCTGGTCTTTGAAATCAGTACAGGACATTGAGATCGTAACTGTCAGCCAGAGAGTCACCTGAACGCTATTGTGCTGCCGTCCGAAATCCTGGGAGGTCTTTGGGTGAGACTTTCGATTTCAATGAAATCTGAACTGGTGATTGTTCTGTGGTGATTTCGACGATGGCTGCACCAGTTTCGTCGTAGAGGTTAGGAATTTGCGGGCCGCGAGCGCGAACGACATACACATCCGCCGGTATGCCTGTGCCAAGACCTTGAGTTTGCAGAGTGAATGCACCCTCATTGTCGCTAGTTCCATGGGCGCGGTAGCCACTTTCGGATTGAAACTCCACTTCGACACCTGAGGCAGGTTTGCCATCCAGCGTGACGGTTCCCTTGATCGGTAACAAAGACGAAACGGGCATCCCTGTTCCGCATCCGAAAGCAACTGCAACAGTGGTCATGAGAAGTAGACAACGTACTGAACTGCCAGTGCATTGGCGTAGACGCAAGCCATTATCGGTGTCTTTAAAGGATGGCTCAATCATGGGTAGAAACCTTTCTGGATCGTCGACTAAGAACAGATTGCATCAACGACATGTCAGCCCGCTGGATGTCTTCATGGGGTGCATGAGTTCATAGGTGAAGGCATCAAAACGCCCGAGTTCAGGCGTTTTTGATCCATTGAAAAATAAGAGGACGTCGATTCCCATTTGGCGGTTTGGCAGATGGAGCAGACGTCTTTTTGTCATCCTGCGGTGAGCAGGATTGCGTCAACTTAGCGATTAGAATTCGCCGATGGTGTTGCCATCTTCACGAGCGGCCAGGTTATTTGTCAGCTTGCCGTCGATGTTTTCAGAGATGAAGCGAACGGCCCCATCGCCCAAGACGAACTGTGCGCCCCCCTTGTGGTGAGAACCGAAAGCATAGGAGCTGGTCCCGTTGATTCGGTAATTGGTCTCGTTGGCACCAGTTGCGGTCACGCCACGAAGGGTTTGAGTGACGGCAACATTGGAGGCTGCAACACGGTTGCCCAGTCCTGCCCAGACAGAACCGAAATAGTTCATGTTGGCGGTTCCTGCGGCGTTTAGACGTCCGTTGAATCCGTAAGGAACCTCCCCAACGATCACGGTGTTTGAAAGGCCATCAGTGATATCACGGAATTTGACGGAGCTATTGGCACCAAAGGCACCATTTTGTCCGCTAATGCAACTGCCGATCAGTAATGGACAGGCATCGGGAGTGGTGTAATTGGCCTGTGTGTTGCGATCTCCAAAGACACCTTTGTAAGAGGAGGCAGCGATGCCGTAGGCTGCTGTGGTGCTTTTGTATCTTTCATTGATAATGACGTCAGGCATACTGGGACACAGGTAGGTGGACAATACGGTTTGGGTATAAGGTTGTAGTGTGGAGGTATCCGTCAAGACGTTTGTGGTGATGTTCAGCGATTCATACATGGCTCCTTGCTCCATTTGAGGAAGGATCATCGTGGCCCAGCTCCAGCCTGGTCCATTAAAGGTCGATTGCGCGTAAGTATATCTTAAGAATCCGGGAGGGAGTGTGGTGTAGGTATCGTGATAGTTGTGTAATGCGAGGCCGATTTGCTTGAGGTTATTTTTGCAGGTACTTCGGCGTGCTGCTTCGCGTGCTTGTTGAACTGCGGGAAGAAGAATGGCAACGAGCGTGGCGATAATGGCGATCACCACTAATAATTCAATGAGCGTAAAGCCCTTGAGGATTGGCAATCGAGACTTATTTTTGAGAGAAGCAAAGATCGTTGAAAGCGTCGGCGAGGGGGACATAAATGAAGACTCCGTCAATAAGAGTGCTTGCTACAACTCACGGGCGCAGGTGTCGAGAAGCAAATCATTGGTCCGAATTCTACGACCCTGCAAGGTAATTAACGAGGATCAATTGCGCATTTCCACTGATCATTTCCTCTCCCAAATGCGTCGCTGTTGCGCGACAACGATGCAGAGTTCCACGGTGATGGACTGGGAATAGAACGCTTCAGTAACAGCGAGAATAAGCCCGATTCGCCAGCCCGTTGTCTACACCATTCTAGTTGAGCTATAAGATGAATGCATGTTGATGCTTCGAGTGGCCTCTAGTTATAAAGGAGTGCATTGCAAAATAGATCAGATCAAATGCGGAAAGGGTCATTGTTTGTTTCGTGTCTGTTCAAGAAGATGAGACTCTGAAACGCACGCGGCTCGCGACAACGATGTTTCTGAGGGATGTAAGCCAATGAGAAGACTCACGACACCTGTTATTGAATTTATTGATCGCAGTGTTATTCGCCGGCGATTGGGAGTGTTATTTTTGCTGAGTGTCTGCCTGATGGGAGACCTGGTCGTCGAGGGTGCATCGCCGAAATGGGTTGCGATTTATTGTCATTCCGATCCGGCAAAAACAAACGGTGTGACGAACCTCCAGAGATTTCTGACGACTGAAAATGGATTCCGCGCGGAAGTTGTTACCCCTGATGAGATTGCTGCTGGCCGTCTCAAAGCGTTTGATCTGCTGATTGTGCCCGGCGGGTCGGGGAGTAAGCAAGCTCAGATGCTTGGAGAGCAAGGACGTCAGGAGATACGTGAATTTGTGAAAGGCGGAGGAGGATATTTGGGGATCTGTGCTGGCTCGTATCTTGCGACGACGGATTACACGTGGTCTTTGCATTTGCTCAATGCCAAGGTCGTCGACCGCGCACACTGGGCTCGTGGGACGGGAACTGTGACACTTGAGATTCCCACAGAAAAAATGACCGTTCTTCAACAACAACAACCAGTGATCGATGTCTATTATGGACAAGGACCACTCTTGGCACCCGACAATAAGCCTGATATGCCAGCCTTTGAAACGTGGGCGACTTATAAAACGGAAATTGCGAAGAAAGGGGCACAACCCGGTGTCATGCCAGGGACGGTCGCGATCGCCAGTGCACCTTATGGTGAGGGGCGAGTCGTTTGCTTTAGTCCTCATCCTGAGTCTCAATCAGCGACCGAACATTTGATCTGTGGGGGGATTGCCTGGATTCTCAATGAGGAACCGGTTGCAGCAGATGGACAGCCCGATCAAGTTGTTGAACAAAACTTTGTCCCATAATTTGGTAACGACTTGACTTCAGAGGCCGATGACGTTGGAGTGGATCAAGATTTTCAGAGGGATTGCGAAAACCGATCCAAGAATTCAAACGTCGCCTGGAATCTGTCATCCATAATGTCTTGCCCTCCTGGATCTTTATTATTGACGCCGATTAACGTGCCCGGTCGGCGTTGTGCTTTGTCAAGGATTCTTCCATCGTGACGCTTCGCATACTCCTGACGGGGATTTGTGTTGTTCTGATTTCGAGTCTTGATTCGATTTCACAGGCTCAGTCCGTGCGATCCCCTGCAGAGTTTTTGAAGCGTCCCCTGGGAACGGATTTTCGGCTGGCTGACTGGAGTGACGTTCAAACGTATTATGAATCACTGGCCAGTTCCTCGCCGAACGTGTCATTAATCAATCTTGGAAAAACGACTGAAGGCCGGGATTTTCTACAGGCAGTGATTTCTTCGTCAGAGAATCTCTCGGAATTAGCGCGTTATCAACATTTTGCCCGCAGGTTGGCGCATCCGGAACATTTCTCACCTGCGGAGGTTCAGGAAGCAGTTGCCAAGGGCAAGATCATTGCGTTCATCACCTTGAGCATGCATTCGACAGAGACGGCATCAACAGAGATGGGGATGCAATTGGCCTGGCTGCTGGCAACTTCTCAAGAACCAGAGTGGACTTCGATCCGTGAGAATGCAATTGTCGTGCTGGTGCCTTCGCTGAATCCCGATGGTGTCGATCATGTCGTGAATTGGTATCGGGACCATGTGGGAACTCCGTTTGAGGGTGTTGATCTGCCGCGTCTTTATCAACTTTACTCTGGCCACGACAACAATCGGGACTGGTTTTCCTTAACACAAGTTGAAACCCGGATGTTGACGGAATCGTTGTATCAAACCTGGTTTCCACAGGTGTTGTGGGATGCACATGAATATGGGAGCGGGACGCGTGAGCGGTTTTTTGTTCCTCCGTATCGCGATCCGCTCAATCCCAATCTGGATCCTGGAATTGTTGCCGGTATCAATCTTCTGGGAACCCGAGCGGCTTTGGATATGACGCGATCCGGTCTGACTGGAATTGCGCAGGGTGTTGGATATGACCACTGGTGGAATGGGGGAAATCGCTCGGTTCCCAGTCGTCACAACATCATGGGGATATTAACGGAAGCCGCGTCTGTCAACATTGCCTCGCCAAAATTTATCAAGTTCAACGATCTAGTCGATCCGCTCAGTCGCAAAGAATATCAGCCCTCGAACCAGTTTGTTGCCCCCTGGGAGGGGGGGTGGTGGCGATTATCGGATATTCACCGTTATCAACTGGCGTTTGGGAAATCGATTTTGTCAACGATGGTTCGTGAGCGGGAATTCTGGTTGAAGGGGACCATGGAAGCGGCGCGTCGAGCTGCGGGAGTTGATCCCTCTGAAGGACAGAGAGCCTGGATCATTCCGAGCAATGAATTGGATCGAGGGAGCGTGGCACGCCTGATCGATGTGCTGCTGGTTTCAGGAGTGGAAGTGCAGCAAGCGACAACAAAGCTGACGGCAGATGACCGGATCTATCCGGCAGGATCTTTGGTCATTTCGAGAGCACAGGCTTATGGGAATTATGCCAAAGATCTGCTGGAGCTTCAAAAATATCCTACCGGTCAGGTTCCGTATGATGTCACGGGTTGGTCGCTGCCTGCATTGTTTGGTGTGCGTTGTGTAGAGGTGACCCATACTTTGGAGGGGCCTCTTACTCCGGTCGCCTCAGTCAACACAGCGCTGGCGGCATTTGCCGGAGATCAGCGACTAAGTAAACAGAATCCGAAAACGGTTAGCCTTGCCGATCACGAGAGTTGGAAAGTCATCGTCGATCAACTTCAAAAAGGTCTGTCGCTCCAGGTGTTGACCAGTGAAGAAGAACTTGGTCTGGCGATGCTGGTTTCGTCGATGTCAGATTCCAAGCCCGATGGTTTCACTGTGAGCAAAATGCCGCGAATTGGACTCTATGCCCCTTATACAGCGAATATTGATGAAGGCTGGCTGCGTTGGACGCTTGAAAGTAGCGGCTTTGCATATCAATCGATTCGAAACGAAATGCTCAACGCAGGGCAGCTCGACGAAATGATCGATGTACTCATTCTCCCCGATGTTTCCACGTCGGATATCACCGAGGGGAACCGATATGGGAGCTATCCAAGAACAATGTCGGGCGGCTTGGATGGGAGAGGGATCTCCGCGATTGATCAGTTCGTCCAAGGGGGAGGAACTGTGATTGGATGTCAGCGCTCTGCCAACTGGCTCCAGGAAGAGTTTGATTTGCCTGTAAAAGAGGTCACGCAAAAAGCTGATCCCAAAATTGTCTGCCCGGGGTCTGTCTTACGAGCTCAGGGGATGCCTCATGAAATGACGGTGGGTATCGGTGCTGATCAGTCGATATTTTTTTCATCGTCTTTAGCTTGGGACGTTCCCAAGAAACTGCCCGAAGATACGCCTTCACACGTCAGCCAGATCACCGCGATTTTGAAGTATGCTCCCCGTCAATTACTTGTCGCGGGCACATTGCAAAACGGTCAGATTTTAGAGGACAAGGGGGCTTGGGTGAAAATTAATTATGGCAAAGGTCAGTTTCATCTTTTTGGCTTTCGCCCCTATTATCGAGGTTGGTCACAGGGGTCATTCCATTTGCTGTATCGCGCCATTCTGTTGAATCAGAAACGAGTCGATTCAGAAAAGTCTGGCTCATAACAGGTTGTTTGCCATCCTGAGATCGAGTCAAAAATCGACATCATATTGGTGTTCAGGCCTCTGAAAAACACTCGAAGACGGGCATTGTAGATGAAAGCCATCACATCCCGCTTACTCTATAACCAGACAGGCAAGGAATGGCGCTGTGGATCATTTCAATTAGGGTGTGGGCATATAACTTTGAGAACTGGCGGAACGCCGATAGTCTCCTGGCGTCACGCCGGTTGCTTTCTTGAAGAAACGAATCATGACTTCGGGGTAGGCAAAACCGCAGCTCTGTGCGATCTCGGAAAGAGGCATCTGGGTATTTCTCAGCAGACTTTTCAGTTCATTGAGTCTGATGTGACGAATCTCTTCGGCTGGAGTTCGATTGAGTACTTTTCGAAATCGGACTTCCAAAGAGCGCCGGGAAATATGCAGGACACGCGTCAAATCATCGACCCCGATTGCCGTTGAAATGTTTTGCCTGATATAGAGAATTGATTTCTGGACCACTTCATC
>JBGSVC010000508.1:0-2167 GCA_041753175.1 Planctomycetaceae bacterium | reverse complement strand
TTACTGCCGGCGTTCTCTGCGCTGGAGAATGTCTTATTGGGAATGAGTTTTCGTGGGAAGGCTGTCGATCGAAAATTCGCCATTGAAATGCTGGATCGGGTCGGGTTGTCGCATCGGCTGCATCATCATCCCCGAAAAATGTCTGTCGGTGAACAACAACGAGTCGCGATTGCCCGGGCTTTGGTCAATATCCCAGGACTGTTATTGGCCGATGAACCGACGGCAAATGTCGATACCGCCAATCAGGAGAAGATACTCGATCTGATCCTGAATTCCTGTCGTGAGTTTAATGTCTCGTTGTTGATGGTCACACACTCACCAACTGTCGCTGCACGATTTAAACGTGTGGAAAAACTACACGAATTCAACCGAATTGCCTCTGCCCCCTCGAATTCTGCTCCTGCAGGAAGCCTCACATGAATATCTTCGCAATCGCCTGGAAAAGTATTCGCCAACGTGGACTGGCATCATCGCTGACGGCGTTGAGTGTTTCGCTGGGTGTGGCGTTAATGGTGGCGATTCTCATCGTCAACGCACTTGTGACAAGCACCTTCAAGCAAACCGGTAGCGGCTACGATTTGATCGTCGGGCCACAGGGGAGCAAAACGGATCTGGTCTTGAGCACGATTTATCGCATCGGTGCCCCCATCGAAAACCTCCCCTGGCGTTATTACGAAGAACTCAAAAAGGATCCGCGAATCGAGAATGCGGTTCCGTTTGCGTTCGGTGATTCTACGGAAGTGGGCAACTTTCCCATCATTGGCACGACTGTCGAATACTTCACCATCGAGTACATTCCCGGCAAAAAGTTCCTCGTCAAAGGGGACTGGCCTGTTAAAACCTGGGATGCCGTGATCGGAGCTAAAGTCGCCAAAGATAACAACTGGACAATCGGCTCACAGTTCAAACTCATTCATGCCGGCCAGGACGACCATGTCCACGACGAGATGTTCACCGTGACGGGCATTCTCGCCAAAACCGGAACCGCCAACGACCGCACCGTCTTCGTCAATTTGGGGGGATTTTTCGCCCTCGCAGGCCACGAAAAACCTGCAGAAGAAGCCCTGGCCCGCGAAGCCGACTTCTTCGGCGAGCCACTTGAGACGATTAAAGAGCGTTACAAAGCCGAACTTGCTGACCTGGCCAGCCATGATCATTCTGCCGAAGGCCATGAACATCATCACCATGCAACACCTGATTTTCAGAAGGAAGTGACGTCTATTCTGTTGAAAATGTCACACCCTGAAAATCGTCCCACAATCGCTCAATCGAAAGCCATTGAATTCAGTTCTGAACTTAAAGAAGGCTTCAAAGCACAAGCCGTTAATCCGGTGGAAGTCATGAATAAACTCAATCGCGAACTTGTTGGCAACGTCAGCCTGGCGATGCTGTTTTTGACCTACCTGATCATCATCATTTCAGGGATAGGGATTTTTGTCAGCATCTACAATTCCATGTCAGATCGGCGACGTGAAATTGCCATCATGCGGGCTCTGGGAGCAGACCGCATTCACATCTTATTGATCATTCTCTCAGAATCGATCCTGCTGTGTCTGGTCGGAGGGATGGTCGGGATGCTGTTGGGACACGGTCTGGTGGTTGTGGCCGCTCCGCTCATTGAAGCGCGAGCAGGTTTACTCATCGAGCCTTTTGCCTTCGAACTGGCGGAACTATATATCCTCCCCGGCATGCTCGTGCTCGCTATCATCGTCGGCTTCATTCCCGCGATGACTGCGTATCAAACCAATGTCGCTGAGCATTTGCAGTCGTGAGTTTTGAAAACCGAGCAGAGATCGCAGGACATGAAAAAACGCCGCAAGAGAAATTATCTTGCGGCGTTTTTTTATGTAGCAAAAAAAATTGTTGTTCCCCAAAGTCACGAACTCGGAATATCGTTGATTTTTTGCAGTCTCTTGATTTCCGAATCGTTGAGTTCCAATTCAAAATTGAATTCGTTACTCCCTTTAGCAACAGTAGCTCGCAGTTCGGTTTCAGAGCCACGGTAACGTGAAGGAATGGCTTCTCCGACTGGTTCGCCTTGAAGATCCATGCGAGCCGTTGTGATCTCGACCTTGTGTTCTCCGATTAAGGCTCCCGCTTTCTTTGAAGAATAGACCATTTGATATTCGCCGCTCTCATTGGTCACCCCTACGGAAGATCTTCCCTC
>JBGSVC010000507.1:0-2331 GCA_041753175.1 Planctomycetaceae bacterium | reverse complement strand
CTGACCAACGAAACAATGGCCCGACGTAAGGAAGGCGAACTGCGACGTGCCGATGCATTTCGTTTGAATGAGCAACTCGACGAAATCAACATCGAACGTCAACGCGTAGCGGATCTGCAGGTTCAACTCAAAGATATGATTATGCGAGTTGAAGGGAATCTAATTCGGTTGCAAAACCGGAATCAACAACTGATCAATCAATCGAACTAGGCCGGATGCCGAAATAACCGACAGGGATGTCTCCCGAGTGAACTTTTCTGCCTGGTTGGCTCCTTGTTGTTCACAACAAGAGCGTGGGAGTTTGATATGTCGTTTATCGGCAAGGTTTTAATCGTTGTTCAAATCGTGCTCTCGATCATGTTCGCAGCATTGGCAACGACCGTCTTTACCTATCACCGAAGCTGGAAAGAAATCTCCGAGCAGCGGCAGGCAACTGTCCAGGATCAGGAACGGGAGATGGCTACCGTCACCTCCGATTTCAATAAGCGAGTCGACGAACTCAACCAGCAGTTAGTCGCCGCGAAATCACGCGCCGATGGGGCAGAATCCAAGTTGAAGGACGTGACGGTCGAGAAAAATAACCTTCAGGCCAACTACGATCGCGTCTCTTCTGATTTTCAACGCGTTTCTGGCGTCGCCACTATCAACGCTGATGAAGCCAATTTCCGACTTGAAGAAGCATTGGCACAACGGGTTGAAAACAAACTCCTCCACGAAAAACTTGATTCCTACAACGACCAGATCATCGAGTTGAAAAACGAACTCTTCAACACCAACACAGAAATGACTTCATTAACTGCCAAATATAACACCATGCTCGAAAACAACGCCTTCTTGAAACGCGTGGTGCGTCTGAACAACCTCGAAACTGACCCCGCAGTCTATCAGGCAAAACTTGACCCTCCCCCTGCAGTCGAAGGACTCGTCCTCGATACTCAGTTGGCACAAAACGGGACTGTCGAGTTTGTCAAAATCTCCCTGGGAAGTGATGATGGACTTGTTGAAGGCCACGAACTCGATGTCTATCGCACGGGCCTCAACGGTAATGGCCCTTCAAAATATCTCGGCAAGATCAAACTCAGCTATCTAACACCAGACACCGCCGTCGGAACGATCGTCTCCAAAGCGAAAAACGGTATCATTGAGAAAGGTGACAATGTCACGTCAAACTTCTAACAAAGCTCCGTCCGTTCCACCCACGATGGATATCTATACGGGACTGCTCAGCGTTGCAGTGCTGGCATTAATCATCGGGTGTGCCTTGATGTTCTGGGTTTTGAAGTATTCCTATGACTTCCAACTCCCCAGTTAACACGTGATTTCAATCGTCGGTTGAATCGATCAATCTCCGCTGCTCGCGCCCGTCGCGTTCAGCGGTTTTTTTATTGTACCAGATTACCTCTTCGGACCCTGCCAAAACTCACCACGAGAAATTGACCCACGTTCTCAGTCACGACCTCCTCTATTGGGAGATCCACCAACAAAAAAAACGCCCTCGTTTGAAGGCGTTTTCTGTCATTCGTCATCATCGAAGTAGGTTTACTTTACTTCTTGGAGATGCCGTATTTCTTCATCTTGTTGTACAACGTCACGCGACTAATCCCTAACTGCCGAGCGGCATTGGTTCGGCTTTGCTGGTTCTTGGCCAAAGCCTGTTCAATAATCTCTTGTTCCGTCATCGCGATTTGATGTCCCAGGCGAGGTGAGAAGCCGCTATTGCTTTTCAATTTGACGCCGGCATCGTTCCCTGGCCCTGCCTGACATAAGACGATGTGGGAAGGAAGATGTCGGGCAGTCATAAAGCCATCCCGGCAATAGATGACGGCACGCTGAATCACATTTTCCAGCTCTCGCACATTCCCCGGCCATGGGTAGTTTTGCAATGCCTCATAAAACCCAGGCTCAACTTCGTTGACCGTAATATTGTGCTTGCCACCGAGCAGTTTTAGAAACTTGTCAGCTAATGGCTTGATATCCTGTTGACGCTTACGCAGAGGCAGAATTTCAAACTTGAGCATGTTGAGGCGGTAATACAGGTCCGGACGAAACCGACCTTCCTCGACCAGCGGTTCCAGTTCCAGGTTACTGGCGATCACCAGCCTGGCCTGACTGCGATGAGTCGTATTCGACCCCACTGGTTCAAACTCTCCTGTCTCAATGACCCTGAGCAACTTGACCTGTTGTTCTAATTCAAGAACATCAATTTCGTCCAGGAGAATCGTTCCATTCTCGGCCGCCAGAAACTTTCCCATCTTGTCGGCATGGGCACTGGTAAATGCTCCTTTCACATGTCCAAACAATTCGCTTTCAATCAGTTCCGCCGGCAACGCC
>JBGSVC010000506.1:0-5571 GCA_041753175.1 Planctomycetaceae bacterium | reverse complement strand
GATCCTCCTCTGTCGACTGGCGGATGAAATCGAAAATGCCTTCCCAGAATATCCAGTGTGGTGGGAACCAATGGGCCGAGTTGGCAAGCGACTCATGGATCAGCATGGGATCGGGCCCATTGAATTGGATTATGAGAGCTTGGAAAGTTCTCGATCGCTTCCGGCGCTTTCTGGAATGTTGCAAACGGGAAGTGACCATGAAGCACCGGATAGTAAACGAATTCGCATCGAAGTACCGCCTAAAGATTGCGAATGGATTATAGGCAGTCCGGATTTTTTTCATGAACTGGCGGTCATTGAGATTGAGATTCTGGAGGAAAATTCTTTCAGCATCAGTGTGGCGGGATTTTTAAAGCCAGGCCCGGCTGTGTCTTTGAAGATCACTTGGCAAACGTCGTCGGGTGAAGTTCAGTGCGAAGCTTCACCTGTGAGCCCTCTGTGGCTAAAAGTGATTCTCGAGCACGCCAATAAGAGGCTGGCCTCTGGTGATCGATTGAGAATTCAATACAAGAATATTGGCCCAACGCTTGCGGGTATCGAGGTTCACATCGACCTGGAAGTCCCCCCAATACCCGACCCAGCGGAAATCGTTAAGCCACAGGCTCGCATCGATAAGCAGTTCGACAACCGAAGCATGTTTGATGTCGCACTGGGGGCAGAAAACGAACACTCAAGTCCGATTTCAAATTCCGACCTTCGCGAGAAGGCCTTCACTATGCCTGCAGATCAGCTTCGATGGTCAGGTGCAGAGAATCAGGTTCAAAAAAGGATAGCTTCTAAGGCATGGGCCATCCTGGCAGAAGACAGCGACAAGACAGTTGTTCTTGAGCTTGGTGGCGCACTTGCCCTGACTGAAAAGTCGAAGGTCACGGTAACCACAAAAAACAAGCAAACTGTTCACAGCGACCGTGACGATAATGAACCATCAATACTTACATTACATATTACGTGGCGAGAGACGAAATGGTTGAATATTAGCATCCAGTTTGTTGATGCTGGTGGCAATTGTTCGGTGGAATTTGATTTGGATCGGGAGTAATCGCAACAAGAGCGGATGAAAGTACTTTTTATCTGTGCCGTTCATATGGCCGATATGAGCAATCCTAAAGTCACAGGGGGACAGGCACGGGCAGTATCTTCTGGATTTGGCTTCGGGAAAAGGGACGCTCGCATGGCTAATCAGTCTTTCTCGTATGGAATGTCCAATGAAGATGTCCAACGATACAACCAAGCGGTCAAGTTGCTGCACCAAGTCGGCTTCGGCACTATCGGCGAGATATGTGCTGGCCGGCTCCGGCTCGCGCTGGTGACGATGAAACAGGGGAGGCGAATTGGGCCGATTATAAACGCCTGCGTATCTCGGAGGTATGGCCTCCCCGTATTGAGAATTGGAGAAGTCGATTGGTATCTGAAGCAGTGGCTTCCAATGCTGTTTGAGCTATCTAGTTCAGTTCATTCAGCCAATTGGTCGTACGAGGTAAGGGAGGCTGCGTTCGCTAAACTTGACTATTATACGAAGGACCTGCCTCTGCGACGTCGCAGAGATCCGCGATTCTGGCAAGCCATACTTAAGGACGACGAGGCCCCGAATGCCGAAGTACTGGCGGCCCTCTGCAATGCTTGGCTCTTGCAGTCCGTTAATGTAGCAAAGAACTCGCAACTTGTGGCCGAATTGGTTGAATTCCTGATCGACACGAGGATCGCGGACCGGGGGGCATGCATACTTCTGTTGGAGAATTATGTCCGAAGCGTACTGTCCAAACCCCGCGATAACAATTCCTACGGTCCCACCGAGGTTTTTTGGCTTTATCTGGCTTTTGCTCCAAAGACGAGCAAATTGCCCTCAGACAGTGACGACCTAAGTCGGGAGAATTTTGAGGACTTCTTCCTGCGATTACCCCTAATCGAAGGCTTGCGATTTACCGAGGTTTTTACTCGAGCGCTAGTTCTCGATAATCGCAATGCCGACGCGGACGTAATATTACAATCTAATATTCATTCACATATTTGGAAGTTCGCAGTTTCACCATTCGGAAATGGAGACAGATTTCGTACGAAGCGTATTGGAGATATCTCAGTGCTTCTTCGGATCACGATCTTTCACTATGAGAGTCAACTCTTAACGCGAGATCCCGCGGAATTTCTTGAGGTCTTCGAAAGGCAGTTCGGCACAGTAGACCTTTCAGTTGGATCAGATAAATGGCAGCAACGGATTTTGTCACGTCAAGAATTTCTGTTTGCCAAAGATGAAGACATTTGCTGTCGCTTTTTTTGTGCCTACGCGGACTGCCTGCGCCGTGCAGGACGTATTTCTGATGCAAAGTTGATTATTTCGATTTTTGTTTCGATCGCCAGGCAACGAGCTGGGATGCCTCAGGCGGGGCGAGGGGATGGCGCAGAGCTTGTACCTGGCATCGGGCCGGTCGCCAAGGCGACATTCACTCATACTTTGTCCCTCCTCGTCGAGGATGACGAGGGACTCACAGAGGCAGTCAGAATGTTCGATGATACTTATCAGATCGCGGAGTACGAGCAGCTGCGTTTTGATAAACTTTTCTTTAATGGACAGGAAGGTGCCAAGAGTGTCTGTGAATACGCCCGCATGCTGATTGACGCGGAAAGAACCTTCGATGCAATACGAGTCTTGAGTTCGGTGCTCTTTCCGGTGTCGAACGATAGGCTGCTCTTCAGAGAATCCGATGTGGTCAACAGCCTGAAGCTCATCGGACTCTGGTTGCAAGTGCAGGGAAATGAGCTTAATCCCATGCGCGGCGATCAGCGATGTTCGTTGGTCGGTGAAGAGCTAGAAGCGATGCAAACAGGTCACAGCGACTCACACTTGCACCCCTTGATCGTTTGCGCTCAGACAATGATTTATGTCCGTCGAGCGTTTGAATCTCGCACTCTGTCTCTCGTTGACCTACGTCATTTGGTTTCTGAAACAGACGTGTTCCGGCGTCATGTGGTACAAGTGGCATTCTATTGGGCGGAAATGAGTGAGCGAGCTGGTCATAGTGAGAGTAGTCGAATGATTAAGCAATGGGCGATCGTATGGGATCTTGAGCTCCGGCAGCGACTCTTGTTTCAACGCTTGCGACTGCTCGGTCACAATTCGGATGTGCCGCCTTCGGACAAGCACATTCTTCCCACTGATTGGCCCTATTCGGTTGATCTGGAGAGTAGCCTAGTCAAAGAAATAACAGATCATGGGCGCGGGACTCAGCAGAAACTGTCAGCAGCCATGTCCGCGTGTTTGCAGCAAAGTTATTCGCTTGCCCAGAGCGAAGAGCTTAAAATTGACTCAAAACGGTCTCGAGTTCGTTCGAACGGTCTAAACACTCTCGGGGCTCAATATGAACGCCAATCGGCCTTTAAAGATCCGGAGCGGCGAAAGAAAACGTCTGAACGCGAGAAAGTGATTGCTAGCTTAGATGCTGGCTGGAATGAGCGGTCGCTGCCGGAGTGGATTGGCTCCGATGGAGTACTACTGCGAATCACGATTGACGCCGGCGGCCACTGCGTCTGGTGGCTGTTGGCTCCGTCGTCGATCGGATCTGCCTCTGAGCCGCTGGCAGAAGGCCGCTCAGAACGTCCAGTCGCCAGTGCCGTTCAACGCATTCTTCTCGAACACGAAGTGATGATATACTTTGCATTCAATTTTTTCAGAAAGGTAGCCGCGTCAGCCGGGGCCGAATCAAGCGGACACATTCGCGAGACTCTACAAGACTTAATTCAGTTCAATCTCTTGAGCTACTTAAGCCGTCGCAAGAGTGCCAAAGATCGGATGGACTCAATCAAAACGTTTTTTGCCGAACTAGAACTATCCGACGAAAGGAGGCAAATATTATGGCCTCTTTTCGACGTTATATGCCAAGCATGCGAGCACCTCCAGCTGACGAAGTCTTCGAACACTGAAGAAGCGGACTGTTTTCTCACAAGTATTGGAAAAGCCCTGCAGGCTGAACTGGACGACAGTAACTCGGCTGCAGGCACTTTGCAGCGGACAACAAGCCGATTGTTAACAGAATTCTCGGCCCTAATTGATTTGACTCCGATAAAGGCATACCTATCTCCAGACAAAACTCACCTCGTTGTTTCGACGGACGGAGTCCTCAACGGAATCCCTTGGTCGTGCGTATTGGTGGACGGAAAGCAACTTTGTTTTCATGTCGCATCAATCCGCTGTTCGCTTTCCCCTCTGATCGACCGCCTCCTTACGGAACACAACCGATCCCCAATAGCACCGAACGGTGTCAAGGAACGCGTACTGGTCGTCTCGTCGTTTCGCGAAAATAACCCCGTAATTGTGAGGAAGCAGCACGCCGAAGGTCATTCGGTCGATCTTGCCGCTCTCTTGGCGCTGATTCTCCATGACGGACACAAAGCGGCCTGCGGAGACTCCTTTCGATATCAGGCAGCCGCCGAACAGCAAAGAGCCTCCGCCGAATGGTTGATACGGGAACTATAGCGAGAACCGGTCAAGGTTCTCACAGTTCTCGCCCATGGAAATAAGGCAACGGGGTCGATCTCATTCGCCGAGGGAGACTGGTATGGAAACGGCCCACTTGAAAATGTCGAGTGGCTGATGCTTGCCAGCTGCTCTACCGGTCAGCTGACTGGAGAACTGGATGTCGAAGGCCTTTGCGCGGAACTGACCGCAAGTGGAGCGCGTGCAACACTGGCTCCGAAGTGGGATGTCCATGCGGCAGACTCACCATCCTTCTTGAATGTTGTGCTTGCAAACTATTTACGATTGTGCGGAGAAGCAGATTCCACAGTGCCAAAGCGGGCCGTCGCTTTAAATCAAGCACGTCGCCACTTTCTGTCTCACTCTGTGCCGAACAATCGCTCGGCTTATCGTGGCTTCTTACCCTCCGGAATCAACACGGTAGCGGCCTTCGAACTCTTTGGCGTGGGATAATCCCTTCCTGGCCAGTAATGTACCTGATGCACGAATTTTTTTTCGATCGTCTAATCAACCTGACTAACCAGAGCTACACTGCGAGCGAGAACCGTAGCATTCCTACTAATTTTAGGATTCGGTAATGGTAAAATGTCTTATATACAATTCTTCTAATGGAGCATAAGAGACACATGGTTGGATTTTTTAAGAAAATGTAGGAATATCTTCTTGTTGCCAATTTGCATAATACGCGCTATTAATGAGGAGGGATGTTTATAAACCAAAAGGAGTACGAAGTATGGTTAGACAATTTGACGACGCTTCTAGAAAACAAGTATCAGATGTAAAGAATTGGGGTTTCGACATCGCCGATATCCTTTCTGCGGCTCATGCGACTGGTGGACATCCGCAGATTTCGGATGGAGATCGAGACGTAGTTATCTCAGCTCTCGAAGATGCGTTGCTGGATAGAGAGACGAAGTTGGCCCTGCTGGCCGATGTGAAGCGTCTCTGCGGCGGCAACTTCCAGTATGTCGATTCGCGCAATGAAGAATGGTTTGAGCGAGTTTTGACAAACGGATTATCAGAGCTTGACAATGAAGAATTGGCGATACTGGTCATAAACCCGATCCTCCTCTGTCGACTGGCGGATGAAATCGAAAATGCCT
>JBGSVC010000505.1:0-7109 GCA_041753175.1 Planctomycetaceae bacterium | reverse complement strand
CATGCTCTCGACATCACGACCATAATACCCGACTTCGGTGTATTTAGTCGCTTCAACTTTGACGAACGGGGCTTTCATCATGACTGCCAGACGACGCGTGATTTCTGTTTTTCCGACACCGGTCGGGCCGATCATGATGATATTTTTAGGAGTGACTTCTCGACGGATCTCATCCGGAAGACTTTTCCAGCGAAAACGATTTCGAAGCGCAATCGCGACCGCTTTTTTCGCTGACTGCTGCCCAACGATATCTCCATCGAGTTGCGCGACGATTTGTCCAGGAGTAAAGTCGGCATCACAAGCAAGTGGATCAGAAATCATCAGACAGCTTTCGAGAGCAAGGTATTGGATAAGAAAAAGTAACAGATGCTGATCAACTGCGTGTCGGGATGACTTCCACGATGATATTGTTGTTCGTGTAAACATCGATTTCAGAGGCAATCGTGACGGACTGTGTCACAATTTCCGGAGCGGCCATCTCCGTGTGTCTCATCAGCGCCCGTCCTGCTGCCATCGCCAGATTCCCGCCAGACCCAATTCCAATGATGCCATCAGTGGGCGAGACAACATCCCCCTGACCTGTGACCAGCAACAGGTGATCTGTGGAAACGACAATCATCATCGCTTCCAGGCGTCGCAAGGCCCGGTCAGTCCGCCAGTCGCGTGCCAGTTCAGTCGCCGCCCGGGGGATATTTCCCGGATAGTCTTTGGCCTTGGCTTCAAAGCGTTCCAGGAGAGCAAACGCATCTGCCGTCGAACCGGCAAACCCGACGATTGCTTTCCCATCGAGGATTTTTCGAATCTTGCAGGTGTCCGATTTTAAGATCGACTGCCCATACGTCACCTGTCCATCGCCACCAATGGCGATTTGACCTTTATGTCGCAATGCCAGGATGGTAGTCGAGTGTGTTTGAATCCGGTTGTTCATGGTCGATGCAGGTGGGGTTGGTTGTCTGTGTTTAGGTTGTCTGTGTTTAAGTTATCTGTGATGAAAGTGGTCATTGACTCAACGATGATCGGGCAACCTCGATGGACATCGGGAAACCTCCCGCATGGAGTCCTTCATCAAAAGATGAAATGAATCCTTATTTCCACATGGACAATCCGATAGGGGCACAATCCCCATTACTCAACGAACTGCCAGCGAGCCCCAAAAGGACTCAAACCCGCGGAAAGTGTTCATCAAAGTCGTAATGCGTTATTATAACAGTTCCCGAACCGACGCAAACCGACTGTCTGTCATTTTGATCGTCACTGCCAGATCTTCGTTCTTCGATCAAGCATCGCGTCATTCTCGATAATTGAAAAACATAGCCATGAGTCCCACACCCGTTGACCCGCTGAACCCGGAATTTCCGACGCGATTGACCGAATTGGAGATTCAGGTCATGCATTTGCAGCGTCAATTCGAAGAATACAACCGCGAGTTCTTCCGTTTTCAACAAACCATCCTCACCCTTTCCAATCGCATCGAACAGTTGGAAAAAGATCGTCCTGATGGGGAGGTCTCGACACATCACGCCCCGCCACCTCATTATTAGGGATTTGATGCGCGTCGCAGGAAAGCTGGTGGAATTTGGTTCGAATTATCCGGTTCGAGCCAATCATTTTTGAGACCGACGTTGTGAGGTTACCATCTTCTCATCATATTCACGGCGGGTCGCGTTGATCTGTCGAAATCTCGTTCACGAAGATGAATTCCGATGTTCCTGGTTTCAGGGTATGCTAAATTACTAACGACACATTTGCAGCCTTTCTTCCAGGCCGGGGTCTCTCTTAGAAAGCATTGACTGTGCCCGTTCTTCGTTATCTTGCAGACGATGCCCAGGAATCTCATTTTGAATTGGGGGAGGGACCGGTAACGATTGGACGCCAGCCTGGCTGCGCAATTGTTTTGGATAAAGTAGCCGTCAGTCGTCAACATGCTCAAATCACGTTTGACTCCCCGCACTACTATCTGGAAGATCTTCAAAGTCGCAATGGAACACAGATCAATGATGTGCTGGCTCACGGGCGGATGAAGCTGCGTGACCGGGATCAAATCAAGATCTGCGATGCGAGATTCATCTTTTACCGCAACATGAACGCCTCCCAGCTCAAGGAATTTCTGGCAGGCGGTGGACGCCATCAACCAACTCCTCAATTTGATCTCAAATTTTCCGACGAGCGGGATATCGAATCCTCATCGTCGATTATCAGCACGCTCAATGCCATGCGGTCTGATTCCTTTCAACTCAACGCCGATCCTCAGATGGTGCTCAAGGCCATCCTGGAGATCTCCGAAGCACTCTCCAAAATTCTGGATACCGACAAGCTGCTACCGCGAATTCTGGCGGTTCTTTTCAAGATCTTTCCCAACGCAGAGTCCGGCTTTTTTCTCCTTCAGGATCCCGTGACTCAAACCAATCAAGTCCGGGCTGTCCGTCATCGCCATCCGCGCGACGACGATAACCTCCCAATCAGTAAGACCATCATCGACAAGGCAATGGAATCCGGGACTGCAATCCTCAGTGCCGACGTCAATGATGATTCACGCTTTCGCGAGTCTGCCAGTATCTCGGAAATTATGGTGCGCTCGATTATGTGTGTCCCGCTGATGTCTCATAGTGGTAAAGCCATCGGTGTGATCCAGTTGAACTCACAAAATCTCGAAACAGAATTTACGAAAAGTGATCTGGAACTTCTCGTCAGTGTCGGTTTTCAAGTCTCACTGGCCTTTGAAAATGTCCGCCTGCATGAGGAGTTGATTTCCCAGCGCGATCTGGAACGCGATATTGAATTCGCTACTCAGATCCAACTCGGATTCCTGCCTCGTGAACGACCGATGATTCCCGATTATGATTTCGCGGATCTCTACGAAGCAGCTTTGGGAGTCGGTGGAGACTACTACGACTACATCCCGTTGCCCGATGGGCGACTGGCCATTGCCCAGGGGGATGTTTCCGGTAAAGGTGTCCCCGCGGCCTTACTGATGGCCCGTCTCTGCTCGGCGGTGCGTTACCAGCTCCTGGCCCAGCCCTCCATCGCTCTGGCGCTCCATGCACTCAATCGTGAAATCTCCGTTAGTGGCGTCGGGTTCCGATTCATCACCTTCGTACTGCTCATTCTTGATCCAATCAAGCATCGACTGGAAATCGCCAACGCCGGGCACCTGCCACCATTACTGAAACGAAAACATGGAGAGATCTTTGGCTTGGGTGAAAAAATCACCGGACTCCCTCTGGGGATTATGCCAGAAACCCAATATGAGCAGCAATTCTACGATCTGATGCCCGGCGATCTGGTCGTGCTCTATACCGATGGCGTCACCGAAGCCATGGATGACTGCGAGCAGATCTTTGGCAGGACGCGACTGGAAGAATGTCTCGACCGTATTCAGGCAGGACCGCAGGAAGCCATTCGAGAAATCGTTGAATCAACCAATCGTTACAGCAACAATCAGCCTCTGCGGGATGATCGTTGTCTGGTGGCCTTTCGTTGTCAGGCCGGGCTGAACCTGGATGGCAGTACGTTGTTCTAGAGCAGACTCCACGTACATGCATCAAGACTATTTTTGATCGCACCACTCGGCTGATCTGATAGTCTTGCACGAGGTTATAAGCTGCGATCTTCAAGCTGCGATAGATATTCACATTCGTCGTCGACACCACGAATGATTACGGCAGAGTCACCTGATTAAGTCTGCACTCTTCGGATCGCTGCGCCCAACTCTTGCAGGCATGAAGCAGAGTCTGTTTGTTGACAGGCTTGGTGAGGAAATCATCACAGCCAGCTTGCAGGCATTTTTCACGATCGCCCTGCATGGCATGCGCCGTCAACGCAATGATGGGCTTGTGGAATCCGCTGTCACGCAATTCCCTGGTCGCCGTATAGCCATCTTTGATCGGCATCTGCATATCCATGAAGACGACATCGATATCAGAAGCCAGCGATTCCGAATCGCCATTTCTTTGTGCGATTCGATCGAGAGCCACCTGACCATTCTCGCAGATTTCAACTTCCGCCCCCGCCTTTTTTAACAGAAAAGACACCAGTCGCTGATTGTCGACGCCGTCTTCAACGAGCATCACATTTAAGCCCTTCAAGTCTTGAAATGGGCTCATGGAGGTTAGTTCCTGAGCTTTCTGAAGACAAGTGTGAGCTTCCACTGGACGACACTCGTTGCCAATACGATGACAACCATCACAGTTCTCCCCGAGATTTTTCGCAGGCGTGAAACCCACTTGAAGGTCAATCAGAAACTGGCTCCCCTGACCGGGTTGACTGATGACTTTCACATCGCCGTGCATGCTTTCGGCCAGTCGCTTGACAATCGTCAGCCCCAGACCGGTCCCCCCATATCGTCGTGACATTCCGCTTTCCCCTTGGCAGAAGGGCACGAAAATCTTTTCGATCTGTTCACTGTTCATGCCAATGCCAGTATCGCGGATATCAATGATGAGCTTCCCTGTCGCTTTCTTGGCGTTCGAGGCATCAATGTCGCTTTCGAAGCGGATTTTTAACCAGACGGACCCCTCTGATGTGAATTTGACGCCATTGCCCACAATGTTAAACAAGATCTGTCGTAACCGGGTCGGATCGGTGTCGATCTCTTCGGGAACGCGATCATCAATCTGACAATCAAGCTCGATGCCCTTATCTTTGGCACGTGGGGAAAGTGTAGAGATAACGTCATTGGCGATATGGCGCACACGACAACTGCCCGGTGAGAGTTCCAGAAATCCCGCTTCGATTTTGGACAGATCAAGAATATCGTTGATGACTTGCAACAGATGCTCGCCGTTGCGTCGAATCGTTTGCACCATCTCCGCTTGCGTGTCGATATTCCCCTCTCGATCGGCATGTTCCAGCAGATCTGCAAATCCCAGGATCGCCGTCATCGGAGTGCGAATCTCATGACTCATATTGGCCAGGAATTCGCTCTTCATCCGGTTGGCTTGTTCGGCCTGATCTTTGGCACGACGCAGATCCTCTTCAACTTTCAGACGATTTGTCACATCTCGAATCACGCCAATATGGCCTTGTTTAACTCCCAGACGATCTTTGAGGAGTGTCCCGATCGTTTCGCCCGGAAACGTGCTGCCGTCTTTTCGTTGATAGACCACAATCGACGTATCACTGGAAATGCCACTATGAAGTTGAACCCGCTTTTTCCCCAGCGACTGAAATTCCTGCTGGTTCTCAAAAAGCATACTGGCGTTTTGACCAATCAACTCCTCTTCGGCGTAACCAAATAATTTCGTCGCCGCCCGATTGCAGCGCAGAATCTGACGTTCAAAATCGACAATGATGATAGCATCAGAAACGCCATTGATCACGTTCTCCAAGAGATCATGACGTCTGGCGAGTTCTTCTTCGTAACTGCGTCGCTGCGTAATATCCAGATGTGTGCCCGACATTTTCAACGGTTGGCCCAGACTGTCACGCGCGTAGACTTTTCCGCGCGTCTGTATCCAGGCATAACTTCCATCCGCACGACGCAAGCGAGTCTCGATATCGTAGTTTTCTGTTTCACCACGCAAATGTGCTTCCGCTGCCTGCCATTTCTTTTCCAGATCGTCAGGGTGTGTCAACGAAAGGCAGGTGTTAATCGATTCTTCAAAGTCTGCACCCGAGTCATAACCGAGCATCGTAAAATAGCGATTACTATAATAAACGTGATTATCAGCAATGTTCCAATCCCAATGGCCCAGTTCACCGGCACTGAGCGCCATTTCCAGACGTAGTTGTTCGACACGCAAACTATCTACCAGCGTCACGCGCTCCGTGACGTCATTCTGGATTCCCATAAATCCGGCGAATGCACCTTTGTCGTCATACAGAGGTTGCGCCTCGATTTCATCCCAGAACGGTGTCCCGTCTTTGCGATAGTTCAAGACGGTCTCTTTAAATGCATGTCTGGAGGCCACTGCATCGCGCATTTTTTCGACCGTGAGCTTATCGGTGTTAGGTCCCTGCAAAAATTGGCCGGGCTTTTTCCCCAACGTCTCTTCCATCGAATAGCCCGTCATGGTCAGAAAACCATTGTTGCACCATTCAATCACCCCGGATGAATTCGTAATGACCACACCATTGCTTGTCCGCTCAGCGACTAGCGCCAAGCGTCTGATCTCGGATTGATAGTGATAAGACTTGACCTGCTCTTTACGTAATCGCCAGCGAAAAATTGATAACATCCCCACCGTCGACAAACAAACCAGCATCAAGACAAACGCTGACCATCGGATCGATCGGTCCTTAAGACCAGTCATCGCTGCACTGACAGCCGACATGAGCGCCTGCGATCGCTGACTGAACTGATAGCGACTTTGAAAAAAATCCTCCGAGTAGGCATACCGGTTGGCTTGTGCATCGTCGCCGTTCAAAATCGCTTCGACAGCAGTGTCATCCTGCTTTTCGATGGCATTGTGATCTTCTTTAAAGCGTTCCAACTCTGAACTGATCTGCTCAGCCTCATCACCCGTTAAGCTCGTGATATATCGCTCGAACGTGGTGATATCTTCGTGAAAATCAGACTTCGATGCACGATAATCCGCATACGCCTGCTCAGACTTTGTGCTCACAAAGATGCGGAACTGATCAGAGGCTCGAATTCGATCTCGTTCAAGCCGTTCCTGCAATACCTGCACATCCGCGATATAACCCAGACGATTGACCAGCGAAATCGAACTGGAAACTAGACAATAGCTGCTGACTAAAAACGAAAAGATCAACGCCGTTAATAGCCAGCGCTCGCGTCTTGATGAATTGGAAGACAGTCTGGAAGGCATGGTCTCGTTATGATCTGTTTGTAAGGTTGGAATTACATGAGATGTCAATCGGCCGAAACATCAATCGCAATTCTCCCGGCGATTAGATGTACAAAGCAACCAGTCAGTCGTTTCTGGAATATCGGAATTCAAATGTGTATTTCTCTAATATAGTTTCATAATGAGCGCTGTAAGCATTTGGTGAGAATAGCCTCTGATCAGTTTTCACTCATCAGGCTTTTCTTGTCTTGGACGAATGTAGCGAATACACAGGATCATGTCGGCGAAACCACTTCACTGAACTGGTGCCTGATTGTGGAGTATGTACTCCATTGCCCACTTGCAGTTCAAAGATCGGCG
>JBGSVC010000504.1:0-6486 GCA_041753175.1 Planctomycetaceae bacterium | reverse complement strand
TGTTTGAATCGAAGACCTTGATGGGAGATACTCTCAGTCGCGCTGTGATTTCCAGCCGTCGTCATTGAGAGAAGATGTTGGCGTAAGGTTTGCATTCTGCATTCCATCAGACATTTCCTTGTCTGATGGGACTAAATGATGCAAATTCGAAACGTCTGCCTGCTGTTATGTTGCTGGATGACACCATGGTCTGCCTGGGGGGCCGACACTGTGGTTACGCTTCCAGCAGATTCTAAAACTGGAGAACAGCTTAATTCCTCAATTGACGGTGAGTCGGCAGATTCACTGTTGGGGGGTTATGTTCGTGTGCTCTTTGTGTCGCGTCCGAGTTGTGAAGGAACCATTTCAGCCGCGACGGACGATACCCGGCTTTGGATTGCTTCAGACGAACCGGGGATTCATTTGGAAAGCGGTTTCCGCTGGGAGGAAGTTATCGCCGTCGAGTTTCATGAGCGACGAATTGATGTTGAGCAGCTCAAACATCAAATTGGTCATCCTCGAGATCCGAATCAACGCATCCCAAAGCGACTGGTGCTCCCCGAGGAAACCTGGTTATCGACGATTGTTTCAGAACAAGGGTTTGATTCCCGTCTGGGTAAAGGCCTGCATGATGTGACTTACGGCAATCCTTTGAATACCGTTCGATTGCCTGAAGCAGGAAGAGGATTTGCGACTCTGGCGAATCGCTACTCACGTCGGCTATCAATGGCGATTCGGGCTTTGCCTGCGAATTGGGATCATGATCCTGAGGATGACGGACTGGAGGTCATTGTATCTTCACGTATTGGTTTCCCTGAAGATTATCTGGCTGGCAGTTTTGAGTTTGAGCTGTATGGTGAGATCAATTCCGTGCAGCCGGTGATGCAGCCTCGTGTGCTCCTGGGGACTTGGCGCGTCGAACGAATTGATATGCAGGTAGTTCCTGAAGGAATTTTAGTGCAACTCCCGTGGCAGTCGATTAATCCACAAGCTCGACGAGATTTCTATCAGTTTTTACACCTCAAGGGAAAGTGGCTGGTCCCCGGGATTGGAGTCGGAGAGGCGGTCGATGTGACGGTGCCGATCCTTCCGGATGTTCTGGAACAAAGAAACATCCCGGAATTGTTCCGATTGGGCACTGAGGTGCCGGGTGCGAGGAGATGGGGAACGGGGACGTTCTCTGACAGAAATCGTCCTAAGTAATGTCGGCTATTTTCCGGCCATGGATTTCTTCGTGTCATCAGGTGAAGAATTGAGCGGACGATCGAGTGGAACTTTTTTCGCCTGGAGACCTTCGATAATCCCTAGTTCGGCATTGGCTCGTTCGAGTGGAGCAAGTCCCATTTTTCGAACATCTGTTTGAAAGAGTGTGACATCGTTGGAGATGAAGCAATACAACGAGGCCAAAGATCGCCAAGACTCTTCAGTGACTGCTCCATCTTTCAAATTGCTGATCCAGTCCATCCCTTGTTTGATTTTTTGCTCACCGGCCAGACGTGATGCATAAATCGTCCCGAGGGCAAGAAGAATCTCTTTGCTGGTATTCTGGGCGGTCAGTTTTTTCTTGGCAGTCGCCAGATCGCCGTTATCAAAAAGCGACCTGAGAAGGTAGTCTTTATATTCGAGTTCTTCCGGGGTATTGATAATTTTTCCGGCAATCATCTTCTGGGTGAATTCTTTTAAGGCCTGATTGTTGGAATCAGTCGCGATTTTATCGAGCCACCTGACCAGGAAGGTGTCATTCAAAGGGATACGTCCACTGCTGGCATTGGAACTTTGTTCGAGCACTGTTTGAACGGTGGCAATCGATCCATCGATAATGGCCTCGGATAAAATTGAGAGTTGGATATTTTTCGTGCGTTCTGCCAGGTTCGAAAGGTCGAGTAAATTATTTCGATAGGTATTGAATGCGGAGTTGATGTCGGCGGTGTTGTTGAGTCGCAGGGACGTGGAGAGTTCCTGCTTGACCGAAGCGGTACTTTTTTCCAGGTCTTTGACGCGAGTTTTGATGGCGTCATAGGAGGGAATTGTCAAGTTTGAAGTGTCGATGGCCTGACTGATGAGTTGGGTGTATTGATCTTTCTTGTTGATCAGCAGGCAACAGCGTGCCAGGTTGCTATAGGCTCCTGTCGCGGGCAGGGTCAGTTGAGGTTGAGTAAAACTTCGATCGCGGTAAATGGCTTTGATATCGAGATCTTTGTTGATGGGCTTGAGATCGAGATTTTTGAGAAGTTCGAAGGCATTCTCGTAGTTGGCAACGGACGTTTCGTGACGTCCGATATAGTGCTGGACCAGGGCGACACGACTATAAATGAAAGCTTGTTCGGCTGGAGTTCTTTTGGCGACGACGGGATCGATGAGCGCGCGAGCAGAGGCTTTCTTTTGCACATCGGTCATTAATTCGACTTCCAACATCATGCCAGCGAGAGAATGAAACTGAGCTTCATCATTTTTGAGTCCTTCGAGCCAAACTAATGACTGAGGGGTGAATCCAAGGGCAACCAAAGCGCGGCTGACGGTCGTCGCCTGTGGGAAGGGATCAATCAACAAGGGGCGCCAGGCCCATTCCCGCCAGAGATCGAAAGTCCGGTTTGCTCTGACTGCAGTTTGCCAGCATGCCAGTTGTGCGTCGATTGTGGTCGATTGATATTTTCGAAGAAATGTCATGGCTGCCTCCTGCTGATCCGCGGCGGCCATTCGAATTGCCAACTCCATGGCAGCGACGTTGGCTTCATAGCCAAGATTTGGCAATTCGTTTCTCAGTTTCGAGGCATCTTCAAGAGCGGTCTGAGAATCTTTAGGCTTTCCTTGCTCGAGCAGATACCAGGACATGGAAAGCCTGGGAACGATCTCCTGAAATTTCAATAACTGACTGGTGGATGTGATCTTGTCGAGAAAGTAGTTGGTCTTTTCGAAGTTACCAAAGCGTGCGTAAGCCGCTGCTGAAAGCTGTTGGGCAGACGTTTTGCGAGCACCACTTTGCTCATAGGCGGCATTTTCAATGGCCTTAAGGCTGACGTCGATCATTTGCTGAGGAGTGAGTTCATCGACTTTGGTTTTGATGACGTCACCGGGACGAACATCGTCTTTTTCCAATTCGAGTTGCTGACGAGACCCACCATCAAAGGGACCACCGCTGATCACTTCTTTGGGCTTTTCACGAATGAAGAAGTACCATCCTGAAAAGGCAACGGTGGCAAACATCCCTAACACGATGAACAGGATGGCGTTGGCGGGAAGCCCTTTTTTGGGGGCTACCTGGACAACTTCTTCTTTGGGTGGAGGCGGGACGACAAAGGCTGGTACTAAACAGGCTGGGTTGTGGCAGCGGACTTTTTTATTAATCAGCTTTTCGGGAACATAGCCCTGCTTTTCACACATCGGACATTTGACTTGATAGAAAGCTCCTGCTCCCGGTTTCGACCTAACTGGAAACAGCTTTTCCAGCGATTCCGTTTCGACCTCGAAGGGGTCATTTGACTTGGGCTTTTCAGGGGCGACTTTTCCAGATGGCCCACGATTTGCCGTCGCGGGACGTTTTTCTGGTGTTGTTGGGGCGGCGATGGCATCTTTTCTGGCTGGGGCAGCCTTGGTCGCTGCTTTTTGAGTCGGCGTATTTCCCGGCTTAGCCGACATTGAGGCTCCGCAGAAGGGGCAATCTTTTGCATCATCATCCAGCACCGATTGCTTACAAGATGGACAGGAGCGAAATTCCATGTGGCCTACTCCGCAGATGTGCTTATCAGAATTGTGTATGAGAGGTTAGTGTGTATGAGAGGTTCAGAATCAAGCTGATGTAAAAACCAAGTAGATACGACTGTTCTTAGGTGGAGACATTCTGGGAGGAATGTCTCGTGAGGGTTGTCCCGATGACAATCAACGGACTGCAAAGTTAACTCGGTGAACGAGAGCGTATTCGGGCATCTTATATGAAGATCAGACCGTTTTTCTATGTATCAGATTGTTATTATAGTCGGAACGTGAGAATTCGTGCAGTCGAAATGGGTCTGTCAGTTGAAAAAGAGGCTGTGTTGGTCCACTGACGGCGAGATTTTGACGTTTCTTACGACTGTTGTGTTCCCATCGTTTTCGCTGGAAACGGGAATCCTGTGAAAAATCTGCCGGAGGACAGACTCCGTCAAAATCCAGTGTTCCCCCCTCTGCCCGACTTGCGTAAGCGGGGATGAAGAACTACACAATAAGACAGGGTGGGTTGATCTACAGTGCAAAGCAATGAGAAGTAGGCAACTCCAAGCGATGAACATCAATTTTGTCATGATCTCTTTCATCTTGGAACCACACAGACCGTTGAGAACATCACCGGGCTGAGAGAATGATTTCTGGATAGTCACTCACTGAATCCTCAAGCCGCTTATCTTTGATCATTTGGAACAGAAACGACCCGTCTATGAAAGTCAATCAGTTTTTGGGAGAGTATGGGATCATTGATAATCCATTCTCCCAAGAGGATGCACAAACCGATTCTGTATTCACACAGCATTGTATCAAGGGGGTGCATCATCCTGCGTGGGACAAGATTTTCGGTAAGCCCAACGAGCCGGTGACGTCTGTGGTGTTTGGCGAAAAGGGGGCCGGCAAGACGGCCCTACGACTGCAAATGGTCAGTGCGATTCAGGAGTGGAATGGTGCCAACTCTGCTTCACGCACCTGGTTGATCCAGTATGAAGACTTTAATCCATTTTTGGATGCATTTCGTGACAAGCTTTCGAGCTTTCGAAGAAAGGCGGATCGCGCACTCAAATCGTGGCAATTGATGGACCACATCGATGCGATCCTTTCGTTGGGCGTGACGCGTTTAATTAATGTGATCCTGGAAAAGCAACAGCATTTTGCGCCTTCCGATGCCATTTCCAAGGAGGCGCTGTCGAAGTTGAGTCGGTCAGAAATCAGAGATCTTCTGTTACTAACGGCGCTCTACGATCGTTCGACTGAAATGACGCGTCCACAGCGGTGGAGCCTGTTGCGAGGAAAGCTGAAGTTTACCAGTTGGTATCGACTGTGGGATTTTTCGATCGGATTGCTGACAACAGTCATTGCACCAATACTGTTTTTTCGTTTTGGCGATGCGACGAAATCGAATTTCTGGATCGCGATGGGGATGGTGTTGCTTATTGGCTGGGCTCCTTACCTGTTTCGCCAGATCGGGCTGCTTTGGAAAGCCTATTTACTGGATCGCAATATTCGAGTCATTGATCACAATGTGAGCATGTTAAGGCAGATTCTCAGTCGCTTTTGGAGACCAGAATTGGCCGGACAGCCTTTTCCGACAAGTTCGCGCGGTGACAATCGTTATGAATTGCTCAATAAGTTTCAACAAATCCTGAATCAACTTGGCTTCACTCAGATGATCATCTTTGTTGACCGCGTGGACGAGCCACATCTGGTTGAGGGTGTTCCGGAACGGATGAAGGATTTGTTGTGGCCGATGTTTGATAACAAGTTTCTGAAGTTTCCCGGAATTGGATTCAAGATGCTCCTGCCCGCAGAGGTTTATCCTCTCTTGCAACGTCAGGAGAAAAACTTTTATGAGCGAAGTCGTCTGGACAAACAGAATCTTGTTTCTTCCCTGAATTGGAGTGGCGAGCGTTTGTATGATGTGACCAATGATCGAATTCGAGTCTGCTCACAAGACCCCTCCAAAGCGGTTTCGATCATGGATTTTTTTGATCCTGCGCTGACAAAAGTGGAATTGATTGGGATGTTTGCCCACCTGCGAGTTCCACGCCATTTGTTCAAGTTTTTGTATCGGTTGATTGTCAATCACTGCAACAAGTACACCGATGATCATCCTAATTACAAGATCACGCGCGAAACGTTTCAATCGACGTTAGCTGTGTATGAGCGGGAGCTTGCGGAATTTGATCGAGGAACAGGTATGATCTAAAGCCGGCTAACGAGCCTATTGAATATCAATAGGCTCTTTGATCTGTCAGTTGCGGCTGTTACTCTGATGAAACAATTTTGTGGATAGCAAGAGGGGTTCAGATGGCATCCAGACGCGACTTTCTTGTCAAGACGCTGGCAGCTTCGTCGATCGTCACCGGGATGACACAAGCCGCGCAGGTCAGCCCGACTTCGAAAGCAGAGCCGGGACGCGTTCGCTTTTGTTTTAATACCTCGTGTATTCGTCAGCAAAAGATTCCACTAGAGCAGGAGATAGCGCTCGTTGGTGAGGCCGGATATCAGGGGATTGAACCCTGGCTCAACGAAATTGAGGCTTATCTTGCGAGTGGAGAAACTCTACGCGAACTAAAAAGTCGACTGACAGATGCCGGGTTGCAGTTGGAATCTGTGATCGCGTTTGCTCCGTGGGCAGCCAATGATCCTGAGGTTCGCGCTCAGGGTTTAGTCGACGCTCAAACGACCATGGAGATGGTCGCACAACTCGGCGGCACAAAAATCGCGGCTCCACCTGTTGGTGTTCATAAGCCAGCCGATGGAATCGTTGATCTGGACATACTGGCTGAGCGTTATGCTGATCTGTTA
>JBGSVC010000503.1:0-20327 GCA_041753175.1 Planctomycetaceae bacterium | reverse complement strand
CCAGATGCAGGTGCAGGAAGGGCCGGGAGCGTTTGATGATGGTCTCTATGAAATACTCTACGAACGCCGTGGCGACAACTACGAAGCCTTCGTGACGCTGGGTGGTGTCGTTAATGTGTATCGGAGAATTGTGTAACATGTGTGGTTTTGTTAGGGGCTCTCAACGACCGTATAATCGGCTAGTAAGAGGCGTGCTTATTTCATAGTCTTGCGGTCGGAACCGCAGACCTTGCTGACTCCGATCACGCACTGAAATTGGTCTATTTATGTAACGCTATCTTTGCGACACCTCGCGTATGGAGAAGATGTCGGAATTTCCGTCAAAATCTGGTCGTTAACAAGTGAAGCTGCTCGGACGAAGGCTCGGCTGCCAGTGTGATGATTTGGCCGGGTCGATGTCTTGCTGATCATTTCATGCAGTGGAATGTACAAGTTCATGATGGTGTGGCCGGTCTAGCTCGTCACTACTTTGAAACTAGCTGAGACTTTCAAGGGTGAAACAAGTTGGATTATTTTTTGCAAGTTCGCCGTTTCCTTGCCTAACCGATGCCGGGGATTGGCTATCTAATAGGGTATGAATTCCCATAAACCATCCACGGCTGATGCGCTCAGGCTGATTACGACGCATCAATCGGCACTGCTTGCATTCATTCTGACGCTTCACAGAAGCTATGCAGATGCTCAGGATATTTTGCAAGAAACGAATGTCGTATTGTGGGAAAAGATTGAGGAGTTTGAGCCTGGATCGAATTTTAAGAGTTGGGCATTTCGCATCGCCTATTTGCAAACATTAGCTTTTTTCAAGCGGAATCAGCGTGGTAGCTGGTTAGGCTTTTCTTCGGACTTGGTTGAAATCCTGGCCCGGGAAGCGGAGCCGTTGCTGGACGATTTTGAACAACGTCAGGAAGCATTGCGGCATTGCATTGGCCAGTTGACGGAATCGGATCGTGCTCTATTGCGGGCATATTATTTTGGGGGACGCGCACTGGCTGAAATTGGAGCCAATATGCAGAAATCTGTCGGCTCGCTCAAGCAGGTGTTACTACGGATTCGGCGTTCGTTGAAGCAATGCATTGAGGGTCAGATCGCTGTCAGGGGGGAGCATCATGGCTGAAGGTGATGTGTCGCCACAATTTTCAGATCCTGCTTTGGAAGATCTGATTGAACTCTCATCCATGGGAGAATTATCTCCTTTGCAGCAGGCGAAGCTGGTGAGTGTGTTACAAAACGACCGACTTCGGCGCATGGAATTTATCAAGGCGATGGCTTTTGAGGCGATGTTAGCCGACGAATTGATGGTGGGAGTTCCCCAACCGTTATCTGAGGATACGTTTTTAGATGTGGCGCTTGAAAAGTCGAGAAAAAAGTGGCCTGTGGGGTGGGGGTTCTTACTGGCTTCAATTTCGATGGCTGTCTTGCTATTGGGGGGAGTGTATTGGGGCTACTCGTCGTTCTTTTTCAGTGTTGATAACGTTGGAGTGTTGGCAGGCAGTGACGAGTTGGCGCAACCGATTGCGACGCTTTCAGACTTTTCGGGCGAAGGGTTTTCGAGAGGGCAGAGGTTAAAGGTCGGACGGTTTGAAATTGAATCCGGTCGTGCAGAATTGACGTTTGATTGCGGAGCCATTGTGACATTAACGGGGCCTGCGAGTATTGAATTGCTCAGTGAATTTCGGGTGTTGATGAGTTTGGGAGAATTGAGCGCGACAGTGCCGCCACAGGCGATTGGTTTTGTGGTTTTAACTCCCACCAGTCACATTAAGGATCTGGGAACGGCGTTTGCGTTGCGTGTCGGGTCTGATGGAAATACGGAATTGCATGTCGCTGAGGGCATGGTGGAAGCAACTTCGTTGGGACAGCCAAATGCGAACGCTCAGAAGTTTACGAGTTTGCAGTCGGCCTTGTTTTCCAAGCAGGCCGTTGAACCACTCGACTACGACGATCAGCTATTTGTAAAGCCTAAAGAGTTGAGTGACGGCGATGTGACTGGTGAAAAACTGATTCATTGGTCGTTTGACCAAAATCAAAAACAGATGAGTGATGCCTCGGGCCGTTATTCATTAGAACTGAAGCGTATTCGAGACCGAGGCGATTTTCCTGTTATCACAGATGGTGTTTCCGGGAGCGGCGTGCGGTTCAATGGAAAGGGTGGCTACGCCCAGAGTTCCTACCCGGGGGTTGCGGGGAATCAAGCCAGAAGTGTAGCGTTTTGGCTGCGTCTTCCGTTGATGAAAAGTGAGGAGGGGCGTTGCCCGATCGTGAGTTGGGGGGCGCCTCGACTGGCAGGCAAATGGGAAGTCGGACTCAATCGCCATAGTGAAGATGGACAGCAGGGGGCGATACGGGTCAGCTTTGGAGGCGGATTTGTCACTGGGGCAACTGATCTTTTTGATGGCCGGTGGCATCATGTCGCCGTCGTGTTTCACGGTGGCGAGGATGCCAATGTCAGTACGCATGTCAAATTGTATCTGGATGGTCGCCTGGAAATGACGACAGGTCGGCGTCAGCAGTCTATCGAGACGATGACCGATCGAATGGGTTCGATGCCGGTGGTCCTGGGACGCTTTATCGACGACCGTTCGAAAATCATGCGAAGTTATTTTATTGGTGATCTCGATGAACTCTTTGTTGTTGATCGTGCTATTTCCCAGCATGAGGTTGTTAATCTATTGGAAGTCAATTCTTTGGTCAGGGTTGATTCCAAGATGGGGGTTAACGATTCGAAGTCGCCCGATTAACCCAAAAGTTCGGTTACTTCGAACATGTGTCTGATTCACGCCTGACTGAGAATGAGAACACTGCCTGAGATGAACTCTTGTGATGGCAGAGAGTACAAATATTTAAAGGATTGGTAGAAGAAACATGTCACGAGTGTCATTGCAGACGATTATTATTTTCGGAGTCATGAGTGTTGTCTGGTTGAGTGGAACGGGATGTGATCGCGATGCTAAAGCGGCAGATTCCTGGAAGCAGTTTCGTGGCTCGACCGAGCAGGGAATCGTGAGTGGTGGCGATGACCTTCCAGTGAGTTGGGATTCGACAAAAAACATCCTTTGGAAAACACCTCTGCCTGGAACCGGATGGTCATCGCCGGTGCTGGATGCGGGGCTTATTTGGGTGACGACTGCGGAGTATGAAAAGTTATCTGAGGAGGAAGCGGTTGCTGCTCAGAAAAAATCAGGAACGGTGGTCGCGAAAGCTCTATCAGTGGATGGCAACTTGCAGTTAAGCCTGCTGGGTGTCGATGCCAAGGCAGGTACGGTGTTGCATCAGATTCCTTTATTTCAAATTGAGCGTCCCGACCCGATCCATAAATTGAACAGCTACGCCTCACCGACGTGTGTGATTGGCGATGGTGTCGTTTTCGCTCATTTTGGATCTAATGGAACTGCTGCCGTCGAAACGTCAAGCGGTGAGGTGCTGTGGAAATGCGAGGAGCACATCGTTGATTTTGGAGTGGGCGCGGGGAGTTCGCCTTATCTCTATGAGAACGTGTTGATTTTGACGTTCGATGGAATGGACCATCAGTTTGTGGTTGGTCTGGATGCCAAGACTGGCAAAACGCTCTGGAAGACAAACCGGCCTGAGATCAACGAAGATATTCCTGATAAATTCAAGGCGTATTGTACCCCCGTGGTGATGAGCATCGATGGCGAACAACAAGTGGTAGTGCCGGGCGCGAACTGGCTTTGTGGATACAACCCATTGACAGGGGAAGAACTCTGGCGGTTTCGTCATGCGGGGGGGTTTTCAATCGTGCCCCGCCCGATCGTCTGGAAGGATCTGATTATTATCACGACAGGCTGGGGCGGAGACCGTTTGCAGGCGGTGCGTGTCGGGGGTCGTGGTTTACTCCCTGAAAGCGCGCTGGCGTGGGAACTTAAACGAGGGATGCCTCACATGATTTCGCCGATCATCTTTGGAAATCAACTTTGCGTCATTGACGACAAAGGGGTTGAAACCGTGGTCAATCCTGATTCGGGAGAAGTCATTGAGCGTCGACGACTGGCCGGCAACTTTATCGCCTCGCCGATCGTCACGGATTCGAGATTGTATGTGACCAATCAAGACGGGCTCACGTATGTCGTCAACCTGCAGGGTGAAACGATTGCAGAGAACCCTTTGGAAGAAGAAGTTTTAGCATCACCTGCTGTTGTCGAGAATGATTTGATTCTCAGGTCCGCAAAGCATCTTTATCGGATCGGTGTTCAGTAATAACGACCTCAGGAATGCAATTAGAAGATCAACATCCCATCTCAAGAAAGCTTACCTCATGAGAAAAGTCACCTGCCTCGCCGTGGCTTGGATATTAATTTTGCAGGTTGGGGTTTCCATCGCTGCTGATGCCAAACGCCCCAATGTTTTATTAATCGCGATCGACGATTTGAGCGATTACGTGTCGATCCTGCAGAATCATCCCGGTATCAAAACTCCCAACTTTGATCGGATGGCCAAACGGGCTGTGAACTTTACGCGTGCGTACTGCGCTGCGCCCATCTGCAATCCTTCGCGGACGGCGTTTGTCACCGGACTGGCGCCTCATGTAACGGGCGTATATCAAAACGGCGACATGATGAGAAAATCCAAGTCGGCCGTTGATTCCATTCCCCTTGAGGAACAATTCAAACGACATGGTTACGAGACACTGTTAACGGGAAAATATTATCACGCCATGGATACCCATTGGTGGCCAGAGGAACGACTGAACGCAATTTGGACCGAGAGAAGAACTCCATTCAGCGATCATGGTCCGATGGTCGGAAACAATAAGGTGATGGGGGGCGGTATTATGGCCATTGGGCCTGCCCCTGGCGGAATGTCGTCGATGCCTGATATTGCGATCCTGGAAAACACGAAGGCGTGGCTGTCACAAGAACATCAGTCTCCCTTCTTTCTGGTCCACGGCATCAGCAAGCCGCATCTGGCGTTTGTGGTGCCACAGGAATTCTTTGATCTGTATCCGCTTGATTCTGTCGTTGTTCCCGAGACAATCAAAGATGATTATTCCGATATCCCGCCTTCCGTCAAAACTGACTTTCTGGGCGGAAAATCGATGCAAGCTTTCGCCAAAATTCGAAAGGCAGAAAACGGCTGGAAGGAAGTGATGCAGGCGTATCTGGCGAGTATCAGTTTTTGTGACTGGGTCGTGGGACAAATCCTGGATGAGCTTGAAAGCAGCCCGTTTGCAGAGAATACGATCGTCGTCCTCTGGTCCGACCATGGCTACAACATTGGCGAAAAGGAATGGATGCACAAACGGGCGTTGTGGACGCAGACAACCCGCGTGCCATTGATGATCAGCCTTCCCGGAATGAAAACCGCCGGAGAACAATGCGCTGCTCCGGTCAGCCTTTTGGATATGTATCCAACGCTGGTGGAACTTTGCGACCTTAGTAAGCCTGTTCCACAAAAGCTGTCCGGCCACAGTCTTGTTGGATTATTGAATGCCCCCTCTGCTGACTGGCCTCACAGCGTCGTAACTTCACATGATGTCGGGAACGCCGCGGTGACTGATGCTCGCTACCACTACATTCACTACGCCGATGGAAGTGAAGAGCTATACGATCATCAAGATGACCCGCGTGAGTATCGAAATCTGGCGTCTGAGCCACAAATGCAGAAAGTCATCGATCGCCTGAAGCAACAGCTTCCTCAAACGTGGACGCCAGCTAGTTCAACGACGGGCAAGAAAGGACAGAACGCTGATGAATAAAATTAGAATGACGAGTTCATTTGTCGTCGCGATTTTACTTTTCGTCGGCAGCAGTTCAGAAATCTTAGCTGGAACGAACCCTAACATCGTTTACTTCATCGTTGATGATATGGGTTATGCCGATGCAGGCTTTAATGGCTCAACCGAGTTCAAGACGCCAAATATCGATCAACTCGCGCGCAGTGGCGCAATCCTGACAGACTTTTACGCCCAATCGGTCTGTTCTCCCACTCGGGCTGCATTATTAACAGGACGTTACCCCACACACACAAGCGCCTATGGGCTCTATGGGCCCAATGTCAAACAAGGTTTTCCTCTCAAGGAACGCCTGCTGCCACAAGCATTGCATGAGGTCGGTTATACAACTGCGATCTGCGGCAAATGGCATCTGGGACATGTCCCCGAGTATGCGCCGACACAACGTGGGTTTGATCATCAATACGGTTGCTGGGATGGGGGTCTGAATTATTTCACCCACATCAAAGTCAAGAAACTCGACTGGTATCGTCAGGACGAACTCTGCGACGAAGAAGGCTATACAACCCACTTGATTACCAAAGAAGCGGTCGGCTTAATCGAGAAACAGCCGGCGGAAAAACCTCTGTTCCTTTACGTCTCCTACAATGCTGTGCATTCGCCATTTCAGGTCCCTGATTCCTATTCAGAACCTTATCAACACTTGTCCAAAGATCGCAAAACAATGGGCGGACTGATCGCGAGTGTTGATGAATCGATTGGCTTGATTGTCGAGGCGCTCAAGGCAAAGGGACTTCTTGAAGAAACGCTCATTATCTTTTCCAGCGACAACGGCGGCGTTTATCCCGACAAATATACGGACAACTCGCCACTTCGAGATGGGAAGGATTCAATCTATGAAGGTGGCATCCGGGTCTGTGCCTTTGCGACCTGGCCTGGAAAGATCCCCTCGGGGATTCGAATCGGTGAACCGCTGCATGTGATTGACTGGTATCCAACTCTGCTCAAACTTGCAGGTGTTTCTGCCGAGCAGGAGTTACCGGTTGACGGCCATGACATCTGGCCCGTGCTGACTCAGAGAGCCAAGTCTCCACATGATGAAATTCTGGTCATGGGTCGTTCCCCGGAAATCGGAGCCTTGCGCATGGGAGATTGGAAACTCCTCGTCAATCCTGTGAGCAAAGACAAATCTGATGAACGCGGCAAAAATAAGGACTCTGAAGAACCAGCGGACTCACCAGAAGACCGATTTGAACTTTACAACCTGTCTAACGACATTTCTGAAACCAAAGATCTCGCAGCGACACATCCCGAAAAATTGCAGCAGCTTCAATCACGCTTCAAAGAACTGGTCGAAAACGCGGTTCCATTGCCAAACGAAAAAACCACGAAACGAGGTAACGACTAATGACGTCAACCAAGCAGATAAACATGAAACAGTATCAGGCAATTTTAGCCACGGGTCTTTTTTGTATCGTCTTTTTCGTCTGCGTCGGCCCAGCCATCGCGGCGAAACCCAATATTATTTTTATTGTCGGCGACGACTGTGGCTACAGTGAGTTCTCATTCAATGGCCAGAAGAAAATCCCCACTCCTCGCATTGATTCAATCGCAAATGGCGGAATCACATGTACGCAGGGCTATGTCTCAGCGGCAGTCTGTGCACCCTCTCGCGCAGGTTTGATGACAGGACGTTATCAGCAGCGATTCGGATTTCTTGGAAATCTTCCCAATAAGAACCAGGAACGTGAAGGCATTCCTCTGACTGAAACGGTGCTGCCCGACGTGCTTAAAACTGGTGGCTATCGCACGATCGCGATTGGAAAATGGCATTTGGGGTGGATCCCAAAATTTTATCCATGTCAGCGTGGGTTCGATCACTTTTATGGTTTCCTCAACGGATCGCGAACTTATTTTCCGATGGATAATCCCACTCAGGAAACTCAGCTTATGCTCGATTCAGAACCTGCTGGCAAAGAGGAGTTCGTCTACATCACCGATGAACTTGGTCAGCGGGCCGCCAAGTATATCGACCAATATTCTCAGGAACCGTTTTTTCTCTATCTGGCATTCAATGCCACGCATAGTCCCAAAGATGCTCTCGACGATGATCTGAAGACAACCGATGGCAACGTGATTGCGGCGATGACAATCGCTCTTGATCGGGCTGTCGGCAACGTCCTTGATTCTTTGGATCGAAACAATCTGACAGACAACACACTGATCGTTTTCATTTCTGATAACGGGGGTGTTGAGACCCACAACAACAAGCCACTGCGAGGTTACAAGCGAGACATGTATGAAGGCGGAATTCGAGTCCCCTTTGCAATCCGGTGGCCGAAGATGCTGCCTGCTGGCAAATCGTATGATATGCCAGTGTCTGCCCTGGATCTTTTTTCGACGTCGCTGAGTGCTGCAGAAATTCCCATCCCTGACGATAAGCCGCTTGATGGAGTTAACCTGATTCCCTATCTGACGGGCGAAAATGAAAAACGCCCGCATGAGGTTCTCTACTGGACTTATGGAGATTCCTGGGCTGTCAGAGACGGCGACATGAAACTGGTGTTGAATCGCAAGCGGAAGGGCGCACCGGAGTTGTTCGATCTGTCAAAAGACATCTCTGAAAAGAATGATCTGGCGACTGCTCAACCCCAGACCGCTCAACGCCTGCAGGAAATGTATGAAACTTGGAATTCAAAAAACCTGCCGTCACTATGGGGAAAAGACAACGGAGACAAAGACAATGACTAATACAAAGATCAAAAGCAATTTTCTGAGCGGTTGGCTGTTCGCTATGTTTCTTATGGTGAATACGTCCCCCTTGACAGCTTCCGAGCGTCATGATTCATCCAAACCCAATATCATCTACATCATGGCGGATGAATTTGGTTATTACCAACCAGGGTTCATGGGTGCCAAGATCGTCAAGACACCAAACCTGGATCGTCTGGCTGCCGAGGGGATTGTCTTGAGGAACATGCTGGCGGGGAATGCGTCATGTTCGCCGACAAGATGTTCGCTATTGACCGGCAAGCATGGCGGCCATGCGTCGATTCGCTCCAATGGTGGACTGTCAATTCGATCGGACGAACAGACAATTGGCGAGATGTTGAAACAAGAGGGCTATGCGACAGGAGGGTTTGGCAAGTGGGGTATCGGAGGACGCAGTTCCGATGGCGTCCCGGAACAACATGGCTTTGATACGTTTTTTGGGTATTACAATCAGTCGCACGCTCATTCGTATTTTTCGCCCTATCTGATTCGCAATAGTGTCGAAGTTCCACAGGCAGGAAATCATGGTGGACGAAAGGGGCAGACTTACTCGGCCTACGTCATTCATGAGGAAGCCAAGAAGTGGATTCGCGATAACGCTCAATCGCCGTTCTTTGCCTACCTGCCTTATACGCTCCCCCATGGACCATTCGCCATCCCTGAGGATGATCCACACTATCATCTCTACGACCAGGCGGGACTTTCCGAAGAGGAACGTCTTTACGCCGCGATGATCAGTTTGCTCGATACGCAGGTGGGTGAGATTGTTACGTTGTTGAAAGAGCAGGGCCTTGAAAACAAAACGCTAATCATGTTTTCAGGCGACAACGGTTATGGAAAAACGCTCGATGGAAACAAAGATCCCCAGACCGATTTTGAGTTTCGTGGCGAGAAGTCCAACCTGTATGACGGTGGGATCAGAGTTCCGTTTTTTGCTTACTGGCCCGGCACAATCAAACCCGGACAATCCAGCGAGTTCGTCAGTTACTTCCCGGATGTGATGCCCACGATAGCCGAACTGACAGGTGCGAGCCTGCCTGTTGATGTCGATGGCATTTCCATTCTTCCGACTTTGATTGGTGAGAAAAATGCAGGACATGCCCAGAGTCCCCATGACTCTCTCTATTGGGAACACGATAAATGGAAAGCAATCCGACAAGGCGACTGGACGTTGGTCAAACCCTACAAATCCGATGACTGGGAGTTATTCAATCTCAAAACCGATCCCGAACAAAGAACGGATGTGAGCAAAGAGTATCCCCAGATCAAAAGGGAATTGACTTCTTTGGCAGAAGCAGCCCACGAGCCTCAACGTGCAGGTGTCTACCATGATCCAGATTTGGACCTCAAGGACAAGCAGGCCAAATAATTAGAACTTGTCCGTTCAACAATCAATGTTTGATGTTTTACAACACACACTCAGCGTTCAGTGGAGTAACAATGGATAGACTATCAACGATTCTGAAATCAAGACACGTTCTTCGTGTCACCTTACTTTTGATGATGATTACGGCCAGTTGGGGTGTACCCAAGTTGTCCGCTGCTCAGGCTGTGAACGTCATGCGTTGGCAACCACATGATTTCTCATTCAAAGCCGCCAAGGTCGTTGATAATCCTTTTCAAGTGCAGTTCTCGGCGACAATCAAAGGCCCCGATGGCGCTTCGTTGACTCAACCGGGATTCTTCGATGGAGACGGAACCTGGAAAATTCGCGTGGCTCCCAATGCCTTGGGTGAATGGTCTGTGACAACGAAATCCGATGTCAGCGAACTCGATGGCCAGAAGGTTTCGTTTCAGTGTTCGCCAAACAGCGACCCCGATGTCCACGGGATTTTGAAAGTCGACCCTGAGCATTCTCATCATTTTGTTTATGAAGATGGCACCCGATTCTTTATGCAGGCCTATGAATACGACTGGCTGTGGGCTCTGGATATGGATCAACCAGGCGTGCCGACCATTGAGAAGACCTTGGATCTGCTTGGTGAGCATGGTTTCAATTACGTCATCCTCAACTCCTTCGCGTATGACACGAAGTGGCGAGAAGGAAAGACTGGCCCCGACGACTTCGGTCCGCCGGATCTCTATGCATGGGAAGGAAGCAACGAATCTCCTCAGCACCAACGAATGAATCTCGACTATTGGCAGCACTATGACCGGGTGATCGCGGCAATGATGGAGCGAGGCGTTCAGGCTCATATTCTAATCAAGGTTTACAACAAGGCCGTTACGTGGCCAGAGAAAGGGAGTCCTGAGGAGGAAATGTTCTTACGCTGGCTCATTGCCCGCTACTCGGCGTATCCGAATGTGATCTGGGACTTTTCCAAAGAAGCTCATCTCGAGAAAGATCTCGCGTATAAGCAGGATGTGCTGAAATTCATCCGTGATAACGATCCGTACGGCCACCTTGTTACCGTCCACGATGACGACGCAGCCAATGACAGCGGGGCCTACGACAAACTGACCGACTTCCGCACCGACCAGCATCACGGGAACTCGACGAAAGACAGGAAGAACTCCAATCGCATCGGAACCAACCACGACAAAATTCTGGCTCAACGCCAACGCAGGAACTGGCCCGTGGCCAATGTCGAATCTGACTATGAGTGCGGTCCCGGCGGTGTTAACGACAAGACTTTTGGTGGAGCGATGACCGCCGAGGCCACGATTCGCACGCTGTGGGAAATCGCGATGGCGGGCGGCTACACGGGCTACTACTACACCTACACCGCCTGGGACGTGATGCGTCCTCTCGATGAGCCGAAGGGGTACACCTACATGAAACATTTCGGCAAGTTCTGGCGAGCCACACAGTATTGGAAACTGGAGCCATCCGACGATCTGGTCAGTCAGGGCTATTGTTTAGCACAGCCGGGCAAGGAGTATGTCGTTTTTCAAATGCAGGCTGAGCCATTCACTTTGAAAATCGAGCAAGCTCAGTCGCCTTTATCCAGCAACTGGTTTGACCCCCTGTCGGGTAAAAGCACGAATGCCCAACAAGTCGAAAACGGCACCGTGACATTCCAGCCACCAGCAGATTGGGGCAAGTCGCCGCTCGTGCTGCATATCTATCCAACCGTCCGCGTGAACTGATGATCTTCTACGTAAAGAAAAAGAACAGGCTTTCGATGTTGACGCTCAAATCATTTTTTGTTGCCTGCTTGACGCTGATGACTCTAGCAGTACCCAATCTGTGTTGGGGACAATCGGCTGAGGTGATCGCAGAGCAGTTTGCATCTCCACCTTCGCAGTATCGTCCTGATACCTGGTTTCATGTGATTGGCTATAACATGAGCAAAGAGGGACTGACGAAGGATCTGGAAGCTATTCACGCTGCCGGATTGGGAGGCATTCAACTATTTTGCAGAGCGGGCAATGAATTTCCGGAGGTGGACCCTGTCGTTCCGCTGTCTCCAAAATGGTTTGAGCTGATCGGCCATGCGTCTCGCGAATGCGATCGGTTGGGACTGAGCTTTACCTTGCAAAACTGCGGTGGCTGGGCCATGACCGGAGGTCCGTGGGTGCCGGTTGAAGACGCGCAACGTGAGCTTGTCGAGACGACATTTCATCTTCGTGAGGGTTCTCGATTTGATAGCAAACTGCCCCTCTCGAAAGACTTACTCAAAGACGACAAGAACTATCAGGATGTGTGTGTCATCGCCTTTCCGACGCCTCTGGGAGATGACGAACCGATACTCGTCCCCTCCAAGATTGAATCAAACAATAAGTCCGTTCCCTGGGCGGACATTTTCAATCCTGAAGGAACGCTCTATTTGAGCGGGAAAAATTCCCGCGGCGTGATGAGTAAACACAAAGACCGCGAAATCAAAAAAGTCAGCGGCAAAGACACCTTTGTCCAAGTTCAGTTCGACAATCCGGTCACTCTTCGCTCACTACGAATTCCTTCTACAGCGGTTTTCGCGTCCGAGAGCAAAGTCGCGACTGATGTTTCAATAATGCTCGAAACTGTTGAGAACGGAACGTTCAAAGTGATCACAACTTTGAAAGTACCTGATGGCTGCTGGATGGACAAACAGCATGATATCACGTTGGCAGTTCCGGAAGTCACCACGAAAGAATTACGGATCACATTCTTAGGCAAAGGGGAGCCATTTTTAGGGCGATTGTTTCTGCAAAGCAGGCCGCGGACCCACAATTGGGAGGCCAAGGCAGCGCTGGCTTTGCGAGAACTGATGCAGAATCATCTCTCGGACTATCAACCACAATGTTACATCCAGCCGGATCAAATTCTTGACCTCTCCGATCGATTCACATCAGGCAAACTCGACTGGACTCCGCCGAAAGGAGCATGGACGATCATTCGCATTGGCCATGTCAACATGGAAGTCGTCAACGGGCCCTCTCCGAAAGAGTTACAAGGGTGGGAAACCAACAAGCTCGACAAGGAGCCGCTCGATCATCATCTTCGGCAAGGCATGATCGGCCAACTCTTGAATACCCCTGGTTCTGTGGGCAAAGATCAACTCGATGGCTTACTGGCCGATAGCTGGGAACGGATGATTCCCACCTGGACAGTGAAGTCTCAGGGGATGTTTGATGAATTCAAGAGACGTCGCGGTTATGACCTGCGTCCCTTTCTGCCCGCGGTCATGGGATATGTGGTCGCCGATCCCCTGGAAACAGAGAAGTTCTTGAGAGATTGGCGTCAGACGATGGACGATTTGTATGTTGAAAACTTTTTTGGTCATTTCACGACACTGTCCAACGAGGTTGGTGCGAAGTCGTCGATTGAAGGGGCCACGGGAGAAGTCTTGCCGGGCGATGCGCTGAGATACTATGGCGTTGCCGACATCCCGATGACCGAGTTCTGGTATCGCAATGCAACACCAGATAACGATGACTTAAATTATAAACCGGTCAAATATGCAGCATCAGCTGCGCACATCTACAACAAGCCGGTTGTTGCAGCGGAAGCATTGACTGAAGGGGGCAGCAATTGGAAAGAAGATCTCTTCTGCGTGAAGCCACTGATCGATCAGCATTTTGCCCTCGGCGTTAATCATTTAGTTTTTCATACCTTCACTCACAATCCGAACGATGTCTATCCTGGTTCGACGTTTGGCGGGACAACGGGATTTCCGTTCGTTCGTCACCAGACATGGTGGCGTCACATGCCTGCGTTCACCGACTATCTCCGGCGTTGCCAGTATGTTTTGCAGCAAGGTGAATATGCCGCTGATGTGCTCTGGTATTTGGGGGATGAGTTGGAACGACCTCCCTACCAGATGTCACCATTTCCGGATGGCTATCAATACGACCTCATCAACGCAGAAGTTCTGCAGAATGCTGTTGGTCTCGAACAGGGATCATTAAAAATTCAGGATGGTGGCCGTTATCGGATCTTGTGGCTGCGAGGTTCCCAGCGAATGCTGCGCTCAACGGCCGAGAAGATTAAAGAACTTGTGATGGCGGGGGCAATTGTCCTCGGCGATAAGCCGACGGCGTCTCCCAGTTTGATGGACTCTTCAAACGATGTTAACGCCATGCAGGCGATTGCTGACGAGTTGTGGGGACATCAACCCTCTGGGGTCAAACAGGTTGGAAAGGGAAAAGTGTATTGGGGGCAAACCATCGCGGAGGTTTTGAAAGCTGAAGCGGTTCTGCCTGATTTGATGGCTCCCAAAACATTAAGTGCATTTTGGCATCACCGCACGACACCCGATGCCGACTATTACTTTATTTCCAGCCAGAATGCGAATGCGATCAATGCCTGCCTCACTTTTCGAGACATGCACAAACTTCCTGAACTCTGGGATCCCATGACCGGCAAGCAGATCACGGCTCCGGTCTGGAAAGTGGACGGACAACAAACGCATGTGGCGATTCCTTTTGATCCGTATGGCAGTGTGATTGTCGTTTTCCAAAAACCAATGCCAGCAACGTCAATCACAAAAATCGGAAAGGGAAGTCAGATCGTCTTGACATCGCAGCCAGGCTGGAGTCAGCCACATCAACCTGATGGCCTCAGTCTGATGAATCTTGAAAGCAGCCACTTCTCATTTCCCAACAGCGGTGTTTATCAATTGGCGATGTCAGAAGGAGCCGTGAAGACAGTGACTGCTGAAGTCACTTCGAAACAACTCGATGGCCTCTGGCAGGTGAGTTTTGAAAAGGGGTGGGATACGCCTGCCTCAATTCAACTGGACACTCTCCAACCCCTCACCAACCATCCTGACAAATCGATCCAATACTATTCCGGCACGACGACCTACCGCAAGAAAGTCAGCCTCGATAAAGCCAGCATTGATCGTAGCGAGAAGATGCTCCTCGACCTGGGGACCGTCGGAGATATCGCGGAGGTTTTCTGTAACGGCGAGTCGATGGGCACGCGCTGGGCTTCCCCGTTTGTCTTTGACCTCTCAAAGGCTGCTCACGCAGGAGTCAACGACATCGAAATCCGCGTCACCAACACCTGGCGGAACCAGTTGGTATATGACACAGGACGCTCCAAAGTAGACAAGAAAACATGGACGTCGAATCCGCCTAATAATAACAAAGAAAAACCAATTCCCTTTGGATTGGTGGGACCGGTCGTCTTGAAAACGACTCAACACGAGGATCTTCCCTGACCATGAGCCCGCTTGTTGAATTACATCGCGTCTACAGGATCGCCGTATCAATGCGATGGGAATGCGTGTCATTCAGGCATTGTTTACGCCTGTTGTTGATTGCAGTCTGCGCACTTCCCGTTTCGGCGATTCGTGCTGAGGATTCAATTGATTTTGATCGCGATCTCGTTCCTGTGATTGAAAAGCATTGCGTCGGTTGTCATGGGCCGTCAAAGCAACAAGGGGATATCCGTCTTGATAATCTCACATCGGATCTGCTCAGCGATCGTCGTGCTGCAGAAACCTGGCATGATGTTTTGAACGTGTTGAATCGTGGGGAAATGCCCCCGGAAGATGAGCCTCCACTGAGCGAACGTGAGCGTCGAGAGTTTGTAGCGTGGCTGACGAACAGCATTGAACAAGCCGCTAAGGCTCAACGAGAGTCCGGATCGAATATCGTATTAAGACGCCTCAATCGCGTCGAGTATCGCAACACGATGACCGATCTGTTGGGAATCAAGCTGGACTACGCTCGCGATCTACCACCCGATTCGCTATCGCCTGATGGATTCAAGAATCACGGAGCCACCTTAAACTTCACGGACCTTCAATTTGAATATTACTTGAAAGCCGCACGTCAGGGATTGTCATTGGCGATTGTCACTGATCGACAGCCTCATGTATTTCATGAGCGTTTTACGGAATCGTCCAAAGACAAAGGGCCTGGACCATGGACCACGACTTTGGGATCGACCGGAATGTTTGTCGCAAGAATGATCGAATTCCCGCATGAGGGGGAGTTTGTGATCCGCATCCGCGCTCGCGCCGTTTTGCACCCTGAGAAAGATTATCCGCAACTCTCGGTCTGCCTGGGTTACCGGGCTGATGTCAGCGCACCATTTTCAGAGCTGGCCCTTGTCGATGTGATTTCGGAGCAATCACAGACCTATGAGTTTCGCGCCAGAATCGAGGATTTTCCGTTACCCAGCGAACATCAAAGCAACTATCCAGGCATGCTGATCTGGCTACGAAATGTTTATAACGATGGCCAACATCCTCAGAAAGTTGATCCCTTCACTGTGCGAACCGCTGAGATTAAAAAAGCCGAGATCATCAAGAATCCGAATGAATATAAGGAGTACCCGCAAATCGAAATCGAGTCTGTGGAGTTCGAGGGCCCTTCATTTTCACAATGGCCACCGAAATCTCACTCCACGATCATCTTTGAGTCTGCGCTGCGAGCGGACAATGAATCCGCCTACGCGCGTGAGGTTTTATCCAGATTTATCTCCCGAGCCTTTCGTCGTCCATTAGAAGAAAACGAAATCGAACCCTACTTTGCCCACTATCAAACCATTCGTCAACATTCTGACACTTTAGAAGCCGCCCTCCGTGAAGTCTTGGCCATGGTGCTCATCTCACCTGATTTCCTCTATCTGGTTGAGCCAAAAACATCCTCAGGCAAACGGCCCTTGAATGATTATGAGCTCGCCAGCCGACTGAGTTACTTCCTGTTTGCATCGATGCCCGACGACGAACTAAGACGATGTGCCGAGCAAGGAACGCTGAAAGATCCAACAGAGTTACGACGGCAAGTTCGTCGCATGATTCAGGATAAGCGGGCCTGGCAGTTTGTGGAACAGTTTACTGACCAATGGCTTGATCTGGGATCCGTCGATCGCGTTGCCGTGAATCCTGAATTCTATCCCGAATTCGACGACGCGCGAAAAAATGACATGCGTCACGAGACGCAGCATTTCTTTGCCGAGCTATTGCTCAACGACCTAAGTGCTCTGAATTTACTTGATTCCGACTTCACCATGCTTAACCAGCCGCTGGCTCGATTTTACGGACTCACAGGACCTAAGGGACGAGTATTTGAACGTGTTCCACTCCATCCCGATGATCATCGTGGCGGGCTTCTCACACACGGGGCGATCCTCCTGGGAAACTCGACAGGAACCGATTCCCATCCAGTTAAGCGTGCAGTGTGGATCCGTGAACGGCTGCTCGATGATCCTCCGGCATCCCCGCCTCCGAACGTGCCTGTTCTCGATTCGTCGTCACCCCAGTTTGCAAAACTGTCCGTGCGCGAGCAGATGGAACTCCATCGCCATCACATCGCCTGTGCAGACTGTCATCAAGGGATCGATCCCTGGGGAATTGCCCTGGAGAATTTTGGCGCGGATGGACTTTGGCGAGAACAGATTCTTCGTAAGGAACAGACCGAAGCCCACGTTGAGGATCGGTTTGTTGCTGTCGATGCTGAGTCGACTTTGCCGGATGGAACGAAAGTAAACGGGGCCGAAGATTTAAAACGCTACCTGCTGGAGCAGCGAAGGGATCAATTTGCCAAAGCGTTGACCTCAAAATTACTCGCCTATGCACTGGGCCGCAGTCTGGAACTTGGCGATGAAGCCGAACTGAGTCGACTGACTGAGCATTTTGCCAATCATGATTACAAGTTGTCGTCTCTGATCGAAGAGATTGTCATCAGTGAGCCGTTTACTTCGAAGTAGTCTTCTCAGCCTTCCAATGCACCACCGAAAAGGTTCGTACCTATGAAAAATTCCTGGCATATCCCCCGACGGGAATTCTTACGCGGCATCGGCGTCTCGCTGGCACTCCCCTATTTATCAGCGATGGGGCAGTCGACTTCGCCAACACAATATCCACGGCGTTTTGCCGCAGTTTATTTTCCTTTCGGGGTCAGTCTTCCACCGGATGACCATGCGGATGCCAACTGGTGCTGGTTTCCCAACGGCGAAGGTCGAAACTATCAGTTCAACGACAGCCTTGTTTCTCTGGAGCCTCATCGAGGAGAGTTATCCGTATTAGGGGGTCTGTCTCATCCCAACGGCCGCAAGATGGGTGGGCATGACACCAGCGATATCTTCCTGACGGGCGCGGAACTCAAAGGGAGCCAACTGAAAAATTCTGTCTCGCTTGATCAAGTCGCCGCCGCTCATTTTGGCAATCAGACTCGCTACGCGTCGATGGTTTTGTCGACCGATGGAGGCGTCGGCGAAGCAACTCGTACGAGCACTCTTTCCTATAGTATCAACGGCCAACCCATTCCATCGCTTAACAAACCGCGATTGATTTTTGATCGACTCTTCGGTGTCAACGACTCCTCAAAAAATGAGCAGCGACGAGAATTACAGAACGTCGGCAGCATGCTCGACCTTGTGCTCGATAATGCGAAATCTCTCCAACGTCGACTCGGCAAGGAAGACCAGACCAAGCTCGATGAGTATCTAAGCTCAGTCCGACAAATCGAGCAGCGTGTTGAATTGTCAGAGCAATGGCTCGATGTTCCCAAGCCATCGATCAACACAACCGGGCTTCATTTGGAAGCCACTGAGGAGACGCCATTGGAACTGATTCGTACGATGTACGACTTAATCGTGTTGGCATTTCAAACCGATTCAACCCGATTGGCAACCTATCAGCTCGCCAACATGAACGCGTCGACATCATTTGCAGGAAAGTTCCCGGCCTTGCTGGGCTTCAGCGATAATCTGCATCAACTTGCACATCATTGGAATCGAGAAGGTGGCGTCGTGGCATTGGGCAAATGGGATCGCTTCCTGGCTGAACAGTTCAGCTATTTTCTGGGCCGACTTAAAGACATTCAAGAAGGCGAATTCACATTGCTGGATCACACGATGGTTCTCTACGGAAGCAGCAACAGTCGTACCCATGAGAATACCAACTACCCGCTGATTTTCGCAGGCGGAAAGGGGATGGGCTTCCGCCACGGACACTTCCACAAATTTACGGAAGACGTCCCATTCGCCAATCTTCACGCCACAATCCTCGATCGCCTCAACGTATCGACGAAAGGATTTGCTGACAGTAACGGGCTCATGAGTGAACTGCTCTAATTGCCGGTGCATGTTCCCTGTCAGCAACGTTGGAGAAAATGTCTGACGCGCCTCCCCAAACCTGCTCTATTCTTTGTGTGAGCAATGATCAGGGGGTTCCGCAGGAGATTTTCTCCGGAACGCAAGCCCATCGGCGAGCTTTGGCTTGCCCCTTCTCGCGGCAACGAGTCGCGAAGACTTGATGTCAACGACTCAAACGAACTGCGGCGTCGATGTTGATTGTCGACCACTTGCAGGGACAGCATATGAGTTGATCTCAGGTTTTTAGGTATAAGAGGAGAGGGAAGTGAGGCATTATTCGGGAGGAAAGCTGCGAGGAGGGCACTGCTGGACTAGTCAAGAGTGGCGCCTGCTTTCCTGACGGGAAATGAAGAGGGTTGAGCGGGGATCAGGGGGTGGATCTTCATCAATTCTTGTTGTTTGTTAAGTAAGATCGATGTTATATGATCTGCTTTGTGGCTTGATGGCTGTTCTGAACTAGCGTGCAGAATGACTTTTCAGAGGTTGTCTTTGCAGGGAGCCAAGACAGGATTATTGTTGTTATTACGAAAACATGAGCGTTAAAAAAACTATAGCAGATGCCAGGCGTGAGGCGGTTGCGGGCGTACCTTTGCCTTCGTCTGGAAAGTGGAAAGGAATGCAGGGGGCTGCGGTGTTTTTGATCGCGGTGGTGCTGTTTTCCGGGACGCGGCATGCAGAGTTTTTGTTTGATGATTTGGCTGCGATCGTTGAGAATCGGGATATCAGAACCTTGTCTGTGACGGAGCATCTGTTCGAGGGGACAAAGGATCTGCCGACATCGGGACGGCCGTTGGTTTCTTACAGTTTTGCGGTCAATTATGCGGTTTCAGGATTGCAGGTCGAATCGTATCATGCGGTCAATATTTTTCTGCATGGTTTGAATTCAGTGTTGGTGTTTCTAGTCTTGAGTAGGGCGTTTCAAACGATCCCCCTGTTGAGCGGGAGAGTGGTCCATGCATCGTCTATGGGTTTTTTATGTGGACTACTTTGGGCATGTCACCCGCTGCATGTCGAGACCGTCAGTTATGTCACGCAGCGATCGGAATTAATGGTTTCGATGTGGGTGCTGCTGGCGCTTTACAGCCATCAGCGATCCTGGGAATCGCGGGCCTGGAGTGGTGTGACGGTTGTCAGTTGCTCTCTGGGGGCGTTGTGCAAAGAGATTGTGGTCGTGATGCCGGTGCTCCTGATCATCTATGATCTGTGCTATCACCCCCAACTCTGGTCGCGCTTGACGAGCCAATGTCTACGGTGGTCGCTGCCGTTTTTGAGTTATCTGATTGTCATCCCAATTGTGATGTCAAGACCGCGGACGCTCTCGGTAGGAACGCATTTGGGGGTTTCGAGTGTTGAGTATTTTCAGGCCCAGGGATGGGTGGTGATGTGTTATGT